>JBKJUT010000027.1:0-5743 GCA_046590515.1 Ferruginibacter sp. | reverse complement strand
TCGCAACATAAAACCCAATATCAATGCAAGTTCGTTTTCTGATAAAATCAGGGATGTGGCTGTGGGAATAGGTGGGCTGGGAATCTTTTCTAAACTTCAATGGCAAGGTTTGGCGGATGGCCTAATTGCCTGTTAGGATATTTTAGAACCAGTTTGGTAATGTCAAGGGTTTAGTCAATTTGTAAATGAGTGCCGCTTTTTAAAAAATTTTGAGTATTTGTACGGGTGTAAATTATAGTAGATAATTTAAACTTTGGCTATGTTTAATTTACTCTATACCAGCAACTCTACCCAGGAAACAACCCAGGACATACTTGAGGCGATATTAAAAACCGCCCGTTTTAATAATAGCAGCGAGAATATAACGGGAATGCTGCTTTACAGTGAAGGAGCCTTTGTACAGTTACTGGAAGGGGATGAATATAATGTAAAAAACACGTTTTATAAGATCAGCCGTGATCCCAGGCATACTAACGTGGAAGTAATTATTGAGTCAAATGCGTCCCACCGTCATTTTCCTAATTGGCAGATGGGTTTTAAATGGTTGGATAGGTCAGATCTGAAACGGATAGATAATCACGAAAATTTAGATATTAAAAACTACTTTAAATATTCCCAGCCTTATAAACTGATCAAACTTATGTCGATGAGCCATTAGCAACATAAGCTAAAAAATGTCTGGACCGGTTTTCTGTTTAAGTACTACATTGACTTTTGCCTTCTCTTTCTTTTTATTTGTTAAGGACTTTTTTTCAAACGTTTCATAGCCTAATAAATGCCCCCAGGGATTGAGGTGTTCCACCCTGTCAAAAATAATTTTGGCTATAGCAATTACCGGTATAGAGAGAAACATACCGGATATTCCCCATAACATTTCACCGATCACTACACCGAGGATAGTAATAAATGCATTGATACGTACTTTGGAGCCGACTATAACAGGCAGGAGGATGTTACTGTCTATTAAATGAATCACCACGATGGTAATAGCTACGTAAAGCACTTTTGAGAGGAGGGCAGAAGTTGCAAAGACAATTACGACATTTATGATAAGAGCACAGAATATTCCAATGTAGGGTATGATATTAAA
Organism: Ferruginibacter sp.; assembly: GCA_046590515.1. Taxonomy (GTDB): domain Bacteria; phylum Bacteroidota; class Bacteroidia; order Chitinophagales; family Chitinophagaceae; genus Ferruginibacter. The sequence goes on along the minus strand of JBKJUT010000027.1, from coordinate 4,653 downwards.
CAATGCGGTAATTAAAGAAAGCAAAACTGCATATTTTATTCCTAGAATTAAAAACACGATACAGCATACAACCGCTACGGTAAGCATTTCCAGGAAGAGCCCGATTATATAATTGCGAATGATATACTGTACTTTGGCAATAATATCTAGCACATGACCGGCATTATGTTTTAAAAAGACATCCAGTAAAAACTGCAAAAGCATTTTCCGATATGCGAGGATGAAAAAGGTATCGAGAATAATAAATACAAGAAATAATAAGATAGAGGAAGCCGACAAGACAGTTGTTCCAATAAACGAAGGGGTTGATTTTTGTAAGGATTTTGCTGTTTTAGTAAAAAATTTATCCTGCTCCTCTATGGGAATATTTAAGTGACTGAAAAGCCATTGCTGGGTATTTTTTAATAAGCCGGTAAGTTGTTCGCGTAAAAGCGGCATATCCTGGGAAACACGGATGAGTTGGGCGCTGATAAGCCAGACCAATCCAACCAAAGCTATTACCATTAAAAATACTGCGAGACCCGAGGCTGCAATTCTTTTTACATGTAGTTTTTTCTCAATCCAGTTGGCAAATGGCAGGAGTAAAATGGCAAATAAAAACCCGAATATCAAAGGGCATAACACCTGTTTGCCGATGACAGCGAGATAACCTAAGGCCAATATGCTGAATAATACCATGGCCAATCGGTAATAAAAAGGTTTGGAGCCGGGCTCTAATAATGCCATCTTAATAAATTGAATTGGTGTCAGCGACTGAAATTTTCCTGTTTATAATTTACAGACTTGAAATTAACTACCTATAAATGCTGATTAATAGTTAAGGTAGGCTATTATATTCATGTCAATAAACAGGAGAAATAAAAATTTACCTCGAGAATTATTCCGGAGTCAAAAATATAGCACTAAGACTTATTTTTTAAAATGATTGATACCCTGCATTTCGTATATTTTTTCTTTCGTTTGAGATGTCAAAACCGCTTCCCAGGAATTTATGGACTTATACTTCCAGGCAATATGATTTGATGCCTTATAATGAGGGATCATAATAATTTCGCTTTTGGAAATGCCGGTAACCTGCCAGTTTAAACTATCTCCCAGGAAAAATGAATTATCCTTCCACCTTATATAACTCCGCGAAGTCCCTGAACTGTCTTTGCCATCCCATTCATAAGAAATGATTTCCAGGGTGCTGTCACCAGTGAGTGTATAGATTTCATAAAACATATTATTCCCGTCTTTCCCCATCCAGTTTCCTTCAATCCATTTTAAACTGGATATATCTCGCTGTGTGTTGTGATTAGATTTGCTTGATGTGCAATCCGATAAAAAAAATACCACCATCAACATAACCGGTAGACATTTCATTTTACTTTTTTTAGATATCAGACAATGTATGATTAAAATATTATTTTAAGAAAGGAAGAACATGTAACTTTTTTTATGAGTTGTTGTTCAGTTGCAATATGAAACTTTTGAATAATCATTTTATCTTGGGACATACTTACCGGTCGAAAACCGTTCTGCCTCAAACTCAAAGAAATTTCTGAAATAATGTGGAGGCGGGTATCGCCCTGAAAGTGAATAAATCCCCCAAAAAAATGGAATATTGAAATATATGTATTTCGAGAAAATTTTATTAAGTGTTTTAGATTCAGGCTTAAGTGGCTTGAGCCAGGTGTTTAACACCTGGAAATCTCCAAATTGAAATTGATGCACAATCTCATGTGCTATAATCTTGTATGAGTTGTTGCCTGGTTCACTAAGTGCGATTGATCTTCCAAAACTAAAAGCTATATCGGTATAATTGCGATAAGTCACATATGGTTCTTTGGAAATAAATACCAGGTTGCCGGTACTTAACGTTCTCGATAAATTAAACCTGGCAATTTTAGACGCATTAATAATTGATACGATTGATTCCGGTAATAGGCGGGCCTTAAATTTATTTTTCTTTTGAAGTGAAAAATCGAATCGGACAGGCCCATAATCAATGTTCCAATTTTGCAGGAAAGGTTCATTCAGAGATGCGTTTTCAATTATTGAAAGTCCCGCCGCATGTAAAACCTTAGCTGGCCAGCCAAATCCCGGTTCGTTTTGACTGTTAACAAAATACAATGTTTTTTTGCCTGTGTAATTCAGTAATCCCCCTGTGGCCCCCTGCCATAAACCACGGATAAAAAATTTTTTCCAATCACCATTTTTTGGTTTGTTAATAACAGCACCGATAGCTGATGTAAAGGCGCCTATTCCTATGTTTGAGACCAGGACAGTACGCTCGTGGTATTGTGAAAAAAGTGCCTGTGGTACAAAAAGCAGCAGAAACAGGCATGTTCTCATAATTCAAAATTCCTTACTGATTTTACGTATTCTCAATGCCCCTTTCAACTTTTCATTTTTTCTTCAATCCGGGCCAGCATTTCTAATTGTTTGGCCTGGCTGTCAAATAATACTTTGATCTGTTCCTCTAACAGCAGGTCCATTTTTTGATGTAAACTTCTGACTTCCAGTTCTGCCTTGAGATTTATGAGGTAATCATTTTCGTTTCTCTTCCTGTCTTTCTCCTCTTTGCGGTTTTGACTCATCATTATTATCGGTGCCTGTAAAGCGGCCACTGCCGATAACACCAAATTCATAAGTATGAAGGGATATGGATCAAACTTGTTTATGGCAGGCAAAAAGGAGTTCAACACTATCCAGACCGCCAGGATAATTGAGAAAAATATTATGAATTTCCAGCTGCCACCAAATGTAGCAACTTTGTCAGAAATGCTTTGTCCCCTGCTGATAACTTCCCGGGGTTGGTGAAGTAGATTCTCAACCATTAACTTCTCATCGGTAATAGCCTGTTGAACAATTTGCTGAAGTTTTATTATCTGTTCATCCTTTGTTTTTACAAGTTCATTTATTTCATAGTTCATTTCTTTGTTACAGTTTTGGATTAAGGAATCTGTTGTTAAGATACCAAAAAGAATACAACAAAGAACAGGCGTATTGTAGATATATGTTGCCTTTGCATTGAAAATAATAGTGTAATGACCTCCAGGCCTGGAAAGATGTTTTATTCGCAGGAATATTTAACAAACGTGCAGATGGTGACAGTTTTAATCTGACCAACCTGGTTATATCAATTCATTTATTTATAAAGTTCACGTCGTAATTAAGGTCACAACTTGATACATGGAATTATTCAAAAACTATTTTATTTACCTGTTGTTCACCAGTTATAAGATCGGTTACCTGCAATATATATGTTCCGCCAGGCAAACCAGCCCTATCCAACCTGATAAATTGTGAAGTAACTATTTCGTTTTGTATAATCTGCTTTAACAGCCTTCCGGATAAATCCAGCAGATTGATTTGATAGTTTACCTTTTCATTGTGCGCAAACCGGATATTTACATGATCTGTTGCAGGCACAGGGTACACAGTGATACCAATTGATCGGCTGTTTTTCACCACTACAACATTGCTGAAGTGATAGCTGCCATCCAGATTGGTTACTTTCAGCCTCAGGTAATACACCTTTTCTGTAAAGTTAAACAGAGTAATAGAGTATTTGTTTTGAGCCATATTCTGCGCAGTTACATTTTTATACGCGGTATAGTCAACAGAATTAATACTGTATTGCAATTCATAATTATGCAAAAGGCTTTCATTTTCTGAAGTCCATTTTGCTGTTATATTTTCGCCTGATCTTGAACCGGTAAGTATAAGTCTGGACACAGGTAAAGCAGAAGCTGTACCCGTAGGAATCGTGTAGGTGGCGACATTACTTAAGTTGCCGGCGTTATCGTAGGCAGCATAATTAAAGAGTACGGTTCCGGTAAATGTGCTCGAAGGAGTAAATATTATGCCACTGGCCTGGGCTGCTGTAAGGGATATGCCTCCTGTGTTGGCGGCTAATACAGCGGCAGTAAGGTTTGCGTATCCTGCTGTACAGGTAGCACCCGTGGGGGTGGGAGGGCAAGGTAGACTCAAGACACCCTGAGAAACAGGAGGTATACTTGTTATGATGTAGTTCGCGATTGTTCCATCTGCATCACTGCTGGATAAACCCGCTATGGCTGCAGCACCGGAGTTGTTAAGTAATTTGGCTGTAACCACATCTCTGGATACAGGAGGTACACCGCTGATAGAGATAATATAGGTTGTGGTATTGCTTGTTAAACCGGCATTGTCAGTTACATGATAATTGATAATAACAGTACCGGAATAATTTCCTGAAGGGGCAAACCGCATTCCTGCAGCCTGGGAAGGAGTAAGCACAATTCCGCCAAAGTTTGCAGTCATAACTGCATCCGTCAGGTTTGCATACCCGCCCGTACAGGTAGCACCGGTTGGTGTAGGCGGGCACGGAATGCTTAAAGTACCTTTGGAAGCTATTGGAAGTCTGTCGATCGTATAGCTTACAATTGTACCATCCAGATCTGAACCGATTAATGAAGGAATAGCAGTAGGACCGTTAGTGATAGGCATTACTAAAGCTACTACGGGTGTGGCAACCGGTGGATATCCGGTTATAGGAATAATATAATTTGCTGTATTACTTATTGCACCCAGGTTGTCGGTAGTGATATATCTGAAACTGGTAATACCCCCTGAGCCTGCTGTGGGAGCAATAAGTAATACAGCAAATTATATTATTCCTATAAC
>JBKJUT010000003.1:0-6850 GCA_046590515.1 Ferruginibacter sp. | reverse complement strand
CGCGGCAAATAAAATTCCCAGTTGTAAATCACAGGCTGTATGATTGCCTTTCCCAATGCAAAAATCAATATCGGACTTTATGTTCGTGGTAAACGTTCTGATGGTTACCACGAACTGCTCACCACATTTTACCCTATTCCCCTCAATGATTGCCTGGAAATATTACCACAAGAATCTTTTACATTTACTGGTTCCGGTATTCAAATTGACCCAGGTCTGTCAAATCTTTGCGTTCGTGCTTTTGAGTTAATGAAAAATAAGTATCCGGAATTGCCGGATGTACATATACATCTTCATAAACATATTCCTGTTGGTGCCGGGCTAGGTGGAGGATCCTCTGATGCAGCCAGCACTCTCTTACTTCTGAATAATTTATTACATAACGCTGCAAGTGAAACCAGCCTCCAGCAATATGCGTTGCAGTTAGGAAGTGATTGCCCGTTTTTCCTGCTTAATCGTTTTTGCCTCGCAACTGGCAGGGGGGAAACGCTTACACCTCTTAATGTTAACCTGGAAGAATTCGATATACTTCTTATAAATCCAGGGATTCATATTTCAACGAGCTGGGTGTTTTCCCGATTGAATAAATACTCCTCGGCGCCAAATCTTGAAAGCCTCATTCAACAACCGGTAGCACGCTGGAAACATTCCATTCATAATGAACTGGAACCCGTCGTATTTGCAGCTTATCCTGAGATTGGTGCATTAAAAGAAAAATTATATACAAAGGGTGCGATATATGCAGCTATGAGTGGCAGTGGCAGCAGCGTGTTCGGTATATTTGAAAAAGGCACCCGGCCTGAAATGGAATTGCCTAAAAATTACTTTTCCCTTTGGCTTTAAATTTTTAACTTCGTTTCATCACTTCTATTACATCCATACAACCATTTCTCGGCAGCAACCTGGACCTGCTTAACCATCGAGGATAATTTCTGTGGCCCCTGGCCGTTACCTGCCTTTTATTTCTTAATTACACTACTTTATTTTTATGGAACAGATATTAAAAGCAACCAGCCCTACCCGTCATTTTATTGAACTCGAAGATGATTATGGTGCACATAATTACCATCCATTACCTGTGGTTTTAAAAAAAGGGAAAGGTGTATTTTTCTGGGATGTGGAAAATAAAAAATATTTCGATTTCCTAAGTGGATATTCAGCCGTTAACCAGGGCCATTGTCACCCGGTAATTGTGGATGCTTTGACCAGGCAGGCATCTACCCTTACACTTACTTCACGGGCATTTCACAACGACCAGTTGGGTGTGTATGAAAAATTCATTACTGAATATTTTGGTTACGACAAGGTATTGCCGATGAATACCGGGGTGGAGGCTGTGGAAACTGCGCTTAAATTGTCCCGCAAATGGGGTTATGAGGTAAAAGGTATTCCAAAAGATATGGCCCGGATAGTAGTGTGTGCAAACAATTTTCATGGCAGAACCCTCGGCGTAATTTCATACAGCACAGACCCGGTAGCTACTAAAAATTTTGGACCCTTTATCCCTGGCTTCGATGTAATACCATTTAATGACCTGGAGGCATTGGAAAAATCTCTGCAGAATAAGAATGTGGCCGCCTTTATGTTTGAACCGATACAGGGTGAAGCAGGAGTAGTGGTACCGTCTGAAGGATATTATAAAGGTATCAGGGAATTATGTGATAGGCATAATGTGCTCATGGTGGCAGATGAGATCCAGACAGGGCTTTGCCGCACAGGTGATCTCCTGGCATGTGATCATGAAAATGTCCGTCCGGATATCGTCATCCTGGGAAAAGCATTGAGCGGCGGCATCCTCCCGGTAAGTGCGGTGCTTGCCAATAATGAAATTATGCTGACCATAAAACCGGGTGAACACGGAAGTACATATGGCGGAAATCCATTGGCCTGTGTGGTAGCTGTGGCAGCCTTGAAGGTTTTAAAGGATGAGGATATGGCCGGAAATGCACAACGTATGGGAGAACGATTTCGCAATGTTTTAGCAGGAATAAATTCACCGCACATTACCACTATCCGTGGCCGTGGTCTTTTGAATGCGATAGTCATCAATCACCCCAACCCGGAAGCGGCCTGGATTTACTGCCTTGAATTAATGAAAAACGGATTATTGGCCAAGCCAACTCATGGAGATAAAATCCGGTTTGCCCCCCCGCTTCTTATCACGGAAACCCAGTTAGAGGAGGCTTTAGAAATTATTAAAAAAAGCCTGTCCGTATTGGACGTTTAATTATTTATTTATCCGGGCCAGGGTTACCTTTGTTTGAAACATACTTTCATGGAAACACATCTGCACCACGATCATACTGAGAACCATTTAAAAAATTCAGATTTTTTGAGAGATGTGGTCATTGGTATGAGTGATGGCCTTACTGTGCCGTTTGCATTGGCAGCGGGGTTAAGCGGTGCCGTGGATGCCAGCAAAATTATAATAATTGCAGGTATAGCTGAAATCGCGGCGGGAAGTATTGCCATGGGATTAGGTGGTTATTTATCGGGGAAAACCGAGCAGGATCATTATTCCAATGAGGTTAAGCGCGAGCATTATGAAGTAGAAAATTTACGGCATAAAGAAATTGCGGAAACGAAAGAATTCTTTGCCAACATCGGTTTAAGTGAAGAAATCCAGGAACAGGCTACAGCAGAAATTGCAAAAGATAAAGATCGCTGGGTAGATTTTATGATGAAATATGAATTAGGCCTGGATAAGCCAGACCCAAAACGTGCCACAAAAAGTGCTTTGAATATCGGCCTTTCTTATGTAGTTGGTGGTATCATTCCTCTAAGCCCTTATTTCTTTTTTACATCTTCTGCAGTAGCCCTGGAATATTCGGTGGTGGCCACACTCATTTGCCTTTTCATATTTGGTTATTTTAAAAGCAGGATCACAGGTGTGCATCCGCTTTGGGGGGCAATAAGAGTAACTATGATCGGTGCAATAGCGGCAGGTGCTGCCTTTGGTGTGGCAAAATTATTTACGGTCTGATCCCGGAAGAGGTATGAATATCATGTTTCATATTACTGGAAATATTTTCCATTGTCCAGTTGATTTTTTCCTGGAAAGGATGTTGCCTTACAGGGCAATCCATTTTATCACAGATAGGACATGAGAAAGGCAGGCAGCCATCGGAGTGTACAAACAATTCTACAGATTCACCATAATTTTTTCTTACGATACCTGATAGAGAATCTATTTCCAGGTGGGCCTCGTTCACATTAAAATACCAGGGCACCGTCAGGTGGCAATCAAGATGCAATGTGGCACCGTATTTAATTATGCGCAGGTTGTGCAGATCTATCCAGTTTACATTACGGTGCTCATTAAGTGTAGTTACCATTTTAAGCAATAATTTCTCATCTGCCTTATCCATAATGCCTGCAACCGAAGTGCTTATTATCCTGAAGCCGGTTACGAGTATTATAAGTGCAAACAGGATGGCACATGCGCTGTCAATCCAGTAAATGTCAGTCAGTAATAAAAGAACCAGTCCGCCAATAATACCGACGGTTGTATACGTATCCGATTTTAAGTGTTTCCCACTTGCTACCAGGGCTAATGAATTGTTTTTTATCCCGGTTCTTACACACACAACGCCGGCTATATAATTAACTACCCCGGTAAAACCAATCAAAATGATTCCTACATCCAGCTTCCGGACAACATGTAAGGTTTGCAGATTCTGTATGGCTTCATAAATAATGAAGATGCCTGCCACTATAATCAAAGTACCTTCCACGGCAGCAGAAATAAATTCGACTTTGCCATGCCCATAAGGGTGATCCCGATCCTTTGGCTTGGCCGAAAGAGCGAGGCTGAATAGGCCGAATAAACCTGCCGCCACGTTTACGATACTTTCCAAAGCATCAGTGAGGATTGCCACGGAATTAGTAAGCCACCAGGCCGTAATTTTAACGGCGAAGAGCAGGATAGAAATCCCGGCAATCACTTTCTGGACCTTGAGATTATAACGGGAGGTTTGCAAATAATCTGAATTTATAGTGAATAAAGAGGTTCTGCATAAGCCAGCATAAACCCCTTGTTTTACTGTATGCAATAATACCATATTTTTGTGTCCACTTAAAAAGCAATTATGCAATTTGTATTATCAGAAGAGCAATTAATGATCCAGCAGGCGGCGCGTGATTTTGCTGTAAATGAATGCCTGCCCGGGGTGATTGAGCGGGATGAACAACAAAAATTTTCCAAAGAGCTTATATTGAAACTGGCTGACCTGGGATTTATGGGAATGATGGTTAAGCCTGAATATGGTGGCAGTGGACTGGATACTGTCAGCTACGTGCTGGCAATGGAAGAAATCAGCAAGGTTGATGCAAGTGTAAGCGTATGTATGAGTGTTAACAACAGCCTGGTTTGTTATGGGCTGCAGGAATACGGCTCCGAAGAACAAAAAAAGAAATATTTGGTTCCGCTGGCGCAGGGAAGAAAAGATAATGAACTGTATATTGGTGCATTTTTGTTAAGTGAACCGGAGGCTGGTAGTGATGCAACTTCGCAAAGAACTACAGCCGAAGAAAAAGAAGATCATTATTTATTGAACGGTACCAAGAACTGGATCACAAACGGCAACAGCGCCAGTGTCTACCTGGTAATTGCTCAAACTGATGTATCGAAAGGCAGCAGGGGTATCAATGCTTTTATCGTAGAAAAAAACTGGCCTGGGGTTACAGTTGGTGCCAAAGAAAATAAGTTAGGTATCCGCGGCAGCGACACTCATACACTTATGTTCACTGATGTGAAGGTTCCCAAAGAAAACCGCATAGGAAAAGATGGCTTCGGCTTTAAATTTGCCATGAAGACTTTAGCCGGAGGCCGTATAGGTATTGCCTCCCAGGCCCTGGGAATAGCCAGTGGCTCCTATGAACTGGCGTTAGCTTATAGTAAAGAAAGAAAAGCTTTTGGCACCGAGATCATGAATCACCAGATCATCCAGTTTAAACTGGCAGATATGGCCACACGTATAGAAGCCAGCAGGCTGCTTTGCCTGAAGGCCGCCTGGGAAAAAGACAATGGAATAGATTACACTCTCAGCAGCTCTATGGCTAAAGTATTCAGCAGTGAAACAGCCATGTGGACAGCTACGGAAGCCGTACAGATACATGGAGGATATGGTTTCGTAAAAGAATACCATGTAGAGAGAATGATGCGCGATGCTAAAATCACCCAGATATATGAAGGCACAAGCGAAGTTCAACGGATTGTAATCAGTCGTACAATTCTTAAATAGGGTTAATTAACGCACTTGTTATATTCATCTATGATAAGCATCATGGTTTCGATTCTTTTAGAATCAACGAATGATATCTGGGCATAAAAATATCCCTTTTCTTTTCGTTTGATTTTATCAGCCAGTGCAGGGCAATCCTTTACAATTTCACTCATCTTATCTTCAAAATTCGGGGTGAGTTTCCTGCCTTGTAAATCCCAGGCAGCATCCCTGGGTGTATGCGAAGGTGTAGTGATGTAATAAGAATATTCAGGGGTGGTGTAGCTGTTCTGCGAACCACCGTACCTTGAATAGCTTTGCCTGGTTCTTTGTTCCCACAGTTCATACATCTGGATCCGGGAACCTTCCTTCGTCATTCTTTTTAATAACCGGAATTCTTCGTTCCGGCCGAACCCACCCATATCAACCAGGTGTGGTTCATAATAATCACCACGGATATTGATCGCTTTAATTTCAGTTAAATTTATCTTACGCTCCTTTCCTTCCTGTGGTAATACGGTTACATATAATTTTGAAGGCCGGTAATTTTCAAGATTCAGCGTTACCTGGCCTGGAAGTTCGGTACCATCAAGCATATATACTGTACCGTTTATGAGTCTCATATTATTGGCCGTATTAAAATAGGGAGACTTGCAGGCAGTGAACGCCAGTATGATAAATGAGAATATAAAAGTTATACGCATAATGCACAATTTTATTACAATATGAACAAATACATTCAAATAACACGCCTCTCTTAAAGTTTTTACAATTATTTTCACACAGTACCTTTGAACGGATAATAAAATTTTAGGCAGATGGCATTTAAATCTGAATTTTTTAAAAAACTTAAAAACGAATTGGCAGCAGAAGCCACGCTGGTGGTGGTATCGAAGATCCGAAGCATTGCGGAGATTCAGGAAGCCTATCAATCAGGAGTCAGGGATTTTGGAGAGAATTATGTACAGGAATTACTTTTTAAACATAAGGAATTGCCTGCTGATATCCGCTGGCATTTCATTGGTCACCTGCAATCCAATAAGGTAAAACACGTTCTTCCGGTAATTCATCTGATACATGGGGTAGACAGTCTTCGTCTTCTAAATGAAATTGAAAAACAGGCAGCAAAAACAAACCAGGAAGTCCGGTGCCTGCTGCAGGTGCATATAGCAAAAGAAGAAACCAAGTTTGGTTTTGATGAAACCGAGCTGGATGCTGTTCCATCAAACTTCAAACAGGTACGGCTATGCGGGTTGATGGGCATGGCCACAAATTCAACAGATACGAGTGTCATCCGGGGAGAATTCAGGCAATTAAAATTAATATACGACAGGCTCAAAACCAGGCATCCTGCTTTTGAGACTTTGAGCATGGGTATGAGTGGTGATTATATAACAGCCCTGGAAGAAGGAAGCAATATGCTGCGAATAGGAAGCCTGTTATTTGGAAGCAGGCCATAAAAACATTGTTAAAGTTGTGTGCCTCAACTCATGAAAAGGAATAGTAGCCCTGTTTATTAATTATAATAAATAACTTTATTGATATAACAAATTTGATGATAACCGAGGTAGAAACAGACAGGAAAAAGAAAGCTTTATTGTACACGCTTATGATATGCGGCACCTCGC
>JBKJUT010000316.1:0-2916 GCA_046590515.1 Ferruginibacter sp. | reverse complement strand
ATACTGTCCGCAGTGTTCGGTGTTCCCACCCACCTGCTGCAAAAATCCGGTCTAACCGGTTTTCGTAAAAATTGTTTTCCATGTTGCTTAGTTTGTATAGGAGGTAAACTTAATGTGAGTAAGCGACAGGAGGTGACGTAATGATATTAACACCTTTAATTTTTTGCAATTGGTTAAAGGAATAAATGCTCAATAATAAGTCTTATTGCTATTACGCTGCATTTGAGTAAAATTCAAGAAAGTATCAATTTAAAAACTGTTTTTCTATTTACCGTTGCCTTTAAACATTTTATCAAGCATTTCATAAAGCAAAGGATGCTTCTCTTTCATCAGTTTCGGACGTTCAAAAAAATATTCAGCAACTACTGCCAGGAATTCTGCTTCATTTGTGGCAGCATACGGGTTTATATCAGAGTTTCCTTCACGGATCATTTGAATTTTATGATGTACCAGTTTTAGCCAGGGCACAGAATAGCGGTGGCTCATCAATACGTCGGGAAGTCCATCGGTTTCACCATCAGCTTTATCAACCAGGTGAACAAACTCATGAATTGGAGTATTGTGTTTATCCGTTCGGTTACGAAAGCCCTGCTGAAGATCGTGTTTACTTAACAACATTACCCGCTCCATTGCACCGTTCCCCACCATCCCGGAAATGTGCCGCTGCTCCCCTTCCTGGCGGTAATCTTCACTAAAAGCATCTGGATATAATATCACTTCGTTAATATTCCGGTATTCCCAACCTGGAAAAGCAAAGATGGGAATGACCGCAGCCGCGGCTACTAGTACACGGTCTGTATCACTCACCTCTGTGCGTACACCCGTTACCTTTACCCTCTCCAGGAACCGGCGTATAGCACTGAGAAACCGCTCACGCTCGGCCTGACCAAGTTTTTGGTAGAAAAGAACTTCTTCCTCTAATATCCCTTTTTCTATTATTGCCGATGGTTGAGATTGCTTACTTCTTTTCATTGTGGCTGCAAATACAGCCAGGGCGATCCCGGCAAATGAAATGATATATATTATGGTTTGAAGCGTTGGTGTCATTTATTTAAACCAGTTAAATTTAAGAGCTATAAAGATACATTAACCTTTACCGGCTCATCTAGAATTTGTAAAGGTTTACGTTGTTTTAATAAGGCGAGGTAGATACAAAAAAAATGTCCCGGGGTAAGGGACATAAATAAGTTCAGGTCGGGGTTTTAATTTTTTTGCTCTTGTGGTGCGGTACGGACCTGGGTTTTCTTGGGTGGTTTTAAATAGTTAACCGGATCGTTTGGTTTTAAGCTTTCACTTTTTTAGGATGATGGATTCGTTTTGGTTTTCGGATTTGGTTGGTCTTTTTCTCAGGATGTTTGGAAGAAAGTAACTGTGTTTCTTTCTGATGTAAAAATGCACTTTTTTCTTTTGTGCTTAGAAAGAGTTCGTTAAAATGACTCCTTCTTTCGGTGAATGGGTACATTTTACGGTTAAAGTACATTAGGAGTATCAGGCATTGACCCATTCTTTAATCTTACCGACCCTATTTAATTTTGCACATTACTCCGCATAGCCAGAGCTATTGATCGTTATACACATCATGGTGCCGCCACCACTCTGGTTCATTAATTGCACATTTCCATTAATTGAATTAGCCTGTTCTTTAACCTGAACATAACCCGGGCATTCCTGGCGATTAATATGAAAGCCTTCACCTGTATCACTCATCGTTATACAAAATTCTTCCGGAACACCTTCAAAATAAATTTGAATACTCTGTGCAGTAGCATGATCCAACACGTGTAATAACGCATCCTGGCAAAGGCGGAAAAAATCATTTTGCATTTCTTCGGATACAATGGATGAATCATACTCGGCCGTATAACGGCAAGGTATCTTGTATAACCGTGAGAATTCAACACATAACCAGTCAAGTGTATCATCCAGGCCGAAATCCTCCAGCATCCGCGGACTTATGCCAAATGATATACGTTGGGTTGATTGTATCAGCATATCCGTAACGACTAAACTATGTTCGATGCGTTCCTGCACATCTCCCGGTAATGCGGAGGCATTAATTGAAGATAAATCCATTTTTATAACAGAGGCAAGTTGTGCCACATCTTCCTGTAAGTGATATGAAAATTGCTTTCTGTCTTTCTCCTGGCTCGTTTTAAAATGAGTAGCCAGATTTTTAAACTTATTATACTTTTCCCTGATCTCCTCTTCCATATTCCGGCGCCGGGTAATATCTTTTGCTATAGCAAACACAACTTCACTTCCCGGCAAATAAATTGATGTCCAGTGCAGCCATACAATGTCTCCTTTATAATTCAAGTATCGGTTTTCGAAATTCATCAGAGGTTTCCCTGCTAATAATTCTGCCCTGATTTTTGCTGTCATTTCCCGATCTTCAGGATGAATAAATTCAGCGATTGGCCGGCTCAATAATTCTTCCTGGGAATAACCCAGTTTTTCAATTACAGAAGGATTTACCTTTTGAAAATATCCATCTTTCCCGGCCACAATAAACAGGTCAGGAGTAATATCAAAAAATGCAGACCATTCGTGAACAGGTTCCATCCGGCAAAAGTAGGATTAATACATTTATCGGAACTATTCATAAACATGAATAAAAATTGGAATCGATTCCACATGCAGATTTTTATGTTTTTGCGGATTTGGCTGGTTCAATAGCCTGCAAAAAAAAATGTCCCTGCTTAGAGGGACATGAATCAGTTCAGGTCGGGGTTTTAAATTTCTTGCTCTTGTGGTGCGGTTTTGACCTGGGTTTTCTTGGGTGGTTTCAGATATTTAATCGGATCGTTTGGTTTTCAGCTTTCGCCTTTTTCAGGATGTTTGGATTCGGTTTGGTTTTTTTCAGATTTGGTTGGTATTTTTCTCAGGATTTTTGGAAGAAAGTAACTGTGTTTCTTT
>JBKJUT010000092.1:0-3484 GCA_046590515.1 Ferruginibacter sp. | reverse complement strand
CCGTTTAATACATCTGCCCGTGGATTTTTTGAATGGATTTCTTCAACCAGGGCAGTAAGGTCCAGTTTAGCCATTACCACACCCGTGGCCGGGTTTATTTTTACGATATAATTCGTTTGCCAGACATTGGCGTATATAAAATTCTTAATGTATTCCAGTTCATTCAGGTTCCGTAAGGGACTGTTATTCTCGGTAACACGAAGTGTTTTAACCGGTTTCATAGTGGCAGGATCGATATAAGTCAGGTTCTCGGTACCATCGCTCATTATAATCTTTTCACCGTCGGTAGTAAGCCCCCATCCCTCTGCGTTAGCAAAAGAAAATTTACCGATTTCTTTAAAATTTTTAGCATTATAAATGAAGCCTGTCTGGTTCTGGTAGGTTAACTGGTATAATTTATCATCTAAAAATACAATCCCTTCTCCAAAATATTTGCGGGCATCAATCTCTACCTTTTTGTAAAATTTGCCTGTGGCAATATCAGAAAAACCAATCATTGACCGGGCTGAAGGAATATCGGAAGGAGAACCTGTACTCTCGTAAAGTTTACCCTCATGAATAAGCAGGCCTTCTGTAAATAAAGTTGTGTCATGCGGGAAAGAGGAACGTATAGAATACTGCAGGTTGACCGGCAAACCTGTAATTACAGCGGGCAGGTCTTTATCTTCCTCAATTTTGTCCTCATTATTACATGATAATAATATCAACAGGCACATAGCTCCAAAAATGCATTTCATAATGTAAATATACTGGCAGAACGCTAATTGACCTGAATCCCGGTTAAATATCCGGGTGTGCGGCCAGGATTTTCCATCCTGTAATAATAAATTTCAAAATCTTTACTTAATTAGCCGGGCTGAATACTTGCATTTGCTGATTGTAGTTTGTATTTTGATTACCCCGATTTATAACTTAAAAGATAAAAACATGAAAGAAGATCTGTTTAAATTGAAATCTCCCCGCCGAACATTCATCGGAACCCTGGCTGCAGGCGCTGCCTCACTTGGTTTAGCTTCACTGGCACCTATCAAGGCCAGTGCGTACCCTGTGGTAAATCAAACCGGGGATGACCCCGATCCTGATGATATTTTTAAAAACATAAAAGGTAAGCACAGGATGGTATTTGATGTGCCGGCACCTCATGAAATCTTTCCTTTTGTGTGGCCCCGGGTATACCTGATGACTAATATGAAAACAGGTGCGGCACCAAAGGATATCAATGCCGTGGTAGTTTTGCGGCACAGTGCAATTCCTTATGCGTTTAAGAATGAAGCCTGGCAGAAATATAACTTTGGCGAAGTATTTAAAATGGATGATGCGCAAAAAAATCCGTTGAAGTCCAATCCATTTTATATGCCCGCTAAGGGAGCGTATAAAGTTCCGGGTTTTGGGGAAGTGGAAATTGGTATCAATGAATTACAGGATAGCGGGGTGCTGTTCGTGGTATGCGATGCAGCGATGACGGTATATAGCAATGTGGTGGCTTCTAAAATGAACCTGGATCCTGCAGATGTGAAAAAAGACTGGATAGCCTCGCTGGTACCAAATGTAAAGCCTGTACCATCGGGAGTTTGGGCGGTAGGCCGCGCCCAGGAACATGGTTGCGGTTATTGTTTTGTGGGCTGATTTTATGGTGAAAAGATCGATGGTCTTTTCACCATATTTTTTATAACTAATGCGCAACTTTAATATAACCCCAGCCTTCTTTTTGTTTGCTGATAATCTCGTAAATGCCATCAGGCACAGCCGTAACACCAGGTACAAGCTGGTCTACACTTATATTATTGCGGTTGAGGGTATACTGACAAACTTTAAAATTTACACCCGGCATTTTTATTAATTTTTGAATCTGGCTGGCAAAAGGCGAATTGGTTTTTATTATTCCTAAACCTTGCCCATAAATTACAACCTCCAGCCTGGCATCGGGATTAAATTCCTTTATCAATCCTACTTCTCTTATTACCGCCTGCTGGCTGATGGAGTCTCGGCTCGACATATCAAATACTACGTTATAGTCTTTCATTTGAGAAAAACCTGTAACAGCGGCAAATATCGCCAGGGTGAGACAGAATAAATTTTTCATATAACATATTTTTGGAAATAACAAAATACTGATACTTTATGCCAATTGCAACCCAAATTTTTATCCATGTGGAGGCCCTTAATGCAAAACGCCCATCTCTTTAAGACGGGCGTTGCCAATGATTAATTTATTAATTAGTAGCGATACATTTCTGATTTGAATGGACCTTCTTTAGATACACCCAGGTATTCAGATTGTGCAGAAGTCAATTCTTCCAGCACTACACCGATCTTGGCAAGATGCAGACGGGCAACCTTCTCATCAAGATGCTTTGGCAAAACGTACACTTTATTTTCGTATTTGCCAGGATTTGTCCACAATTCAAGCTGGGCAAGGGTTTGGTTAGTGAAAGAATTACTCATCACGAATGACGGGTGACCGGTAGCACAACCCAGGTTAACCAGGCGGCCTTCTGCCAGAACAATCACATCCTTACCTTTGATAGTATAAAGATCAACCTGTGGCTTAATGGTATTCTTGGTATTGCCATAATTTTCATTCAGCCAGGCCATATCAATTTCTATATCAAAGTGGCCGATATTACAAACGATTGCTTTATCCTTCATCAACTTGAAATGTTCACCTGTAATAAGGTCGCGGCAACCTGAAGCAGTAACAATGATATCAGCCTCTTGTACTGCATCGATCATTTTCTTTACTTCAAAACCATCCATTGCAGCCTGTAAAGCACAGATAGGATCAATTTCAGTTACGATTACACGGGCTCCTGCACCACGAAGGCTCTCTGCAGAACCTTTTCCTACATCTCCATATCCTCCCACAACAGCCACCTTACCGGCCATCATAACATCGGTAGCGCGACGGATAGAATCTACCAGGCTCTCTTTACAACCGTATTTGTTGTCAAATTTGGATTTGGTAACAGAATCATTTACGTTAATGGCGGGAATAGGCAAAGTACCTTTGGCCATACGCTCATACAAGCGATGCACACCGGTAGTAGTCTCTTCACTTAATCCTTTGATGTTCGCAATTAATTCAGGGTATTTATCAAAAACAATGTTGGTAAGGTCACCACCATCATCCAGGATCATATTCAAAGGCTTATCAGCGCTGCCGAAAAACAGGGTTTGTTCGATACACCAATCAGCTTCTTCCTGGCTTTGTCCTTTCCAGGCATATACGCCGATTCCTGCTTCCGCAATGGCAGCAGCAGCCTGGTCTTGTGTAGAAAAAATGTTGCATGAACTCCATTTTACTTCAGCACCCAGGGCGATAAGGGTTTCAATCAGCACCGCTGTCTGGATAGTCATGTGCAGACAACCTGCGATACGGGCTCCTTTTAATGGCTGGCTATTAAAAGGAGCCCGTATCGCAGGTTGTCTGCACATGACTATCCAGACAGCGGTGCT
Source organism: Ferruginibacter sp. (assembly GCA_046590515.1). Taxonomy (GTDB): domain Bacteria; phylum Bacteroidota; class Bacteroidia; order Chitinophagales; family Chitinophagaceae; genus Ferruginibacter. The sequence continues at coordinate 28 of JBKJUT010000092.1, read as the reverse complement.
GATTGAAACCCTTATCGCCCTGGGGGCT
>JBKJUT010000074.1:0-4438 GCA_046590515.1 Ferruginibacter sp. | reverse complement strand
ATGAACCTGGCGCCTATGCGATAGAAGGGCCCTCCTCATCTATGCGGGAAGAGCAAAAACGCAAAATCAGGATCAGCGCCGGCGGATTTCAATCCATTGTGATGTTACGGCAGGCATTAAATGTTTTTACACATGGCAAGTTAGTATTTCAATATATTTCCCACCGTGTATTGCGCTGGTTAGTCTGCCCGTTACTGTTGCCCATAATATTGCTTTCTGATATTTATCTCTGGTGGTACAGCGGGCAAAGAGTTTATGCCATTCTGTTAGTAGGGCAATTGCTTTTTTATGCAGCCGCCGCCATTGGCGGGCTTTTTGCACTCAGGAATATCAAAGTAAAACTGTTGTATATCCCATACTATTTTGTTTTTATGAATTGGGCGCTTTACCTGGGATTTTTCAGGTTTATCAATAAAGGGCAATCAGTTCTATGGGAAAAAGCAGTTAGAAAGGAATAGAAGCTGGCGGATTGAAATTTTATTTTTAAAAAAAGTGAAATTAAATTTTGTTAATTCATTTTTTTATTTAGTTTTACAATTCGGAATTCTACAAGATAATTCCAACCTCTATCTCAAATCCTACCAAAAACACGAGAATCCCAACTATTTTATAGTGTCATTCCTGATATCTTTGGTATTGGTATAATACTTCGAAAGCCACTATCTCCATCTATCCCCTTGAGGAATTTCTGTTAACCAGACGTTTACACCGAACGTTACTAAACCTTAAGTTGTGGCAAAAAAAGAAATTTTAACGATAGAAGATTGCAGTGCACTAAGCTACTTAATCAATACTGTGTTAGGTAAAGACTTTGCAGTTACTTCTGTAAGCTGCTGTACAGATGCAATGAGCCAGCTACAGTCCAGCCTGAATAAAGATGTTATTATAATGGATATCGCCGATTCCAATTCAGATAATTATGAATTATTGGAACATATACATTCAAGTTCTGTACTTAAAAATATCCGCACAGTTGTCATTTCCAACTCTGACGACGAAACGCTCAAAAACAAAACCGTAAAACTGGGAGCCTCCTTGTTTTTGACCAAACCCTTCGATCCGGTTTTTCTATCGGACAAGGTAAAATCCCTTATTGGTTCAGGAAATGCTCCTGTTACCAAAAAAAGGAGTAATTTCAACCTGAACATTTTCTAAGTTAGTTTTTGGTATTAATTCAAATCTCCTTGCTTACCTATTACTTATTTGAATTTATACACTTTAATTAATGTATATGGATACCTCTGTAAATTTTATTGAAACCACACCCGACCCCGCAGACCTTACCACCATCTCACGCCAGCAAAATCATTTTCTTTTTATTACAAATGATATTGATGAAAGTAACCCGTTGCTTCACCTGTACAACAGTTACCTGGTAAATGGATTCCCAGATGCTAAAAATGTACTTAAAGAAAAAGCGGACCTGCTTGAACTCATTGTAATTGATATTCCTTTAAATCACGTGGCTTTGGTTGAATTTAAAGTCTGGCTGGTGGTACACCAGTTAAACGGAATTCCCATTATCTATCATGAGAAGGCATTGAACAAGGATGAGGTTCCCCTGTTATTCCTGCAAAAACTTGTGGATGACGTAGTTGACCTGCCAGCCAATATAAACAGGCTGCCGTACAAAGCCAGGTTCCTTAAAAAAATCCGGCCCGGTAACCAGGTGAACAAATTATCAAAGGGTTCAGTTAAAGCCGATGGCCGTTGCAGTTCCTTTACACGCTGCCTCGATTTCCTTGTGGCACTGACAGCAATAATTATTTTAATTCCTTTTTTCATATTAATAGCCATTGCGGTGAAACTGGAATCGCGTGGACCTGTATTTTACAGTGCCACCCGTGCCGGCAGGGGCTTTAAGATTTTCAAATTTTATAAGTTCAGGACAATGATCACCGGTGCTGATCAGCAGATTCAGCAACTGCAGGAGTTAAACCTGTATGCAGATGAAGCCTGCAAAGCCCGTTTTTTTAAAATTAAGGATGATCCGAGAATTACCAGGGTAGGTTCTTTCCTGCGTAATTCAAGCCTGGATGAACTGCCACAATTATTCAATGTATTAAAGGGAGATATGAACCTGGTGGGAAACAGGCCTCTTCCCCTGTATGAAGCCACTACCCTTACCACCAACGAATGGGCAGAAAGATTTATGGCCCCGGCAGGTATTACCGGCCTATGGCAGATATCTAAAAGAGGCAAGGCTGAAATGAGTAATGAAGAAAGGATCCTGCTTGACATAGATTATGCACGCAACCGTTCACTTTTAGGCGATCTTAAAATATTGATGCAAACTCCCGTTGCACTCATGCAAAAAACGAATGTATAGTCCAGTTGACAAGCCTCATCTGGATACTGTAAAACGAAAGCAGCCGTTGGTTTCTATTGTTACATTAAATTATAACCAGGCAGACCTTACCCGCCTTTTCCTGGAAAGTACCAGGCGGTTGACTTACCCCAATTTCGAGATCATTGTCTGTGATATGGCATCAAGGGAAAATCCTGACGAAAAAATCAAGGCGCTGAATATTCCGAACGCAGAATTATTTCTGAGCAAAAAAAATCTTGGTTTTGCCGCTGGTAACAACTGGGGTATGCAGAAGGCTAAAGGAGAATTTATTTTCATCATTAATAATGATACAGAAGTTGGCGGAACTCTCCTGTAAGACCTGCTCGAACCTTTTTACGCGTATCCCACTGTGGGGGTTACCAGCCCAAAGATCAAATACTTTTTCAACCCTGATACCATCCAGTATGCCGGTTTCAATAAGATGAATATGTATACCGGCAGGACTACTACTGTGGGTGACCGTGAGAAAGACCTGGGCCAGCACGATAGGAGCGGCTATACCCATGGCGCTCATGGATGTGCTATGATGGTGAAACGTGCAGTGATTGAAAAAACCGGTATGTTCCCGGACCAGTTCTTCCTGTATTACGAAGAGTGGGATTGGAGTTCCCGGATATTAAAAGCGGGCTATACCATTTTTTACCAGGCAAAAGCAACTGTACTGCACAAAGAATCTATGTCAGTAGGAAAAAACAGCCTGCTTAAAACTTATTACCTTAACCGTAATCGTATCTTGTATATCAGGAGGAACAGCACGACTATACAGTTGATCCTCTTTTATTTTTTTTATTACTCTGTGGCATTTCCTAAAAATGTACTGACTTATCTTTTCCGGGGCCAGTTTGATCATTTAAAGGAATACCTGAAAGCGGTGTCATGGAACTTAACCCATTCTGCAGGGCAGCCTGCCAGTAACCTGAAACTGAAAGTATGAAAATTGCTATAGAGGCACAAAGGCTTTTCCGTAGAAAAAAGCACGGGATGGAAATTGTTGCCCTGGAAGTAATACGCCGTTTACAGGAAATAGATCACGCAAACGAATACCTGCTTTTTATAAAAGAAGGAGAAGATCCCGGGGCTGTTTCTTCCACTGCTAATTTTTCCATTGACCACGCAGGAGCAGGCCCCTACCCGGTTTGGGAGCAGGTGCATCTGCCTAAGGCCCTTAAAAGATGGAAGCCGGACCTGCTGCATTGTACGGCCAATACCGCACCCCTGTCTGGCACTACCCCGCTTATTGTTACGATTCATGATGTGATCTACCTGGAATCAATTAATTTCTCAGGTTCTGCTTACCAGAATTTTGGAAACCTTTACCGGCGTTCCATTGTTCCTCGTGTGGCAAAAAAAGCAACACTTATCATCACCGTTTCTGAATTTGAAAAAAAGGTCATTGCGGGCCGGCTGGGTATCTCAAAAGAAAAAATAAGAGTGGTTTATAATGGAGTTAATGACCAGTTTAAAAAAATTAATGATAAAAACCTGCTGGAAGATTTCCGCAACAAATATAAATTACCGGCCAGGTTCCTATTACATTTTGCAAATACAGCGCCTAAAAAAAATACTACCGGAGTATTGATTGCCTATGGCGAGTATGTATCTGTCACCTCCCAACCATTGCCACTTGTATTGACAGATTGTACCAGTGAAATGATAGCCGGTATCCTGCAAAAAATTAATCAACCTGGGCTAATGACACAGATTCATATACTGGATTATGTGCCGTTTGCCAAGATTCCTTTATTATATAACCTGGCTACAGTCTTCCTGTATCCCTCCCACCGGGAAAGTTTCGGTATGCCTGTGATTGAAGCAATGGCATGTGGAGTGCCGGTCATTACTTCCAATACCTCCGCCCTCCCTGAAATTGCCGGAGATGCAGCTTGCCTGGCAGACCCGTCCCAGCCTTCTACAATCACCGGGTTTATTATACGGCTGTTGAGTGAACCGGAATATTACCTGCAAAAACAGGAATCGGGATATAAGAACGCCAGGCGTTTTAGCTGGAAAAACGCAGCAACTGAAACACTGGCACTTTACAGAGAAATTGGTAATTTAAAATAACAAATGGTTACTTTGATTTTAAAT
>JBKJUT010000280.1:0-2856 GCA_046590515.1 Ferruginibacter sp. | reverse complement strand
ACTTAACAAAATCTTCGTAAGAGATCACTTCGGCTTTAATAAAACCTTTTTCAAAATCGGTATGTATTACGCTGGCGGCTTGAGGGGCTTTCCATCCCTGTTGTATGGTCCATGCCCTTACTTCCTGTACTCCGGCAGTAAAATAAGTTGAGAGTTCCAGTAATTTATAGGTAGAATGAATAAGCCGCTCCAATGCAGGTTCAGTCATCTTGTATTCATCCATGAACATTTGCTTGTCATCCGGATTTTCAAATTCAGCGATCTGGGCTTCGATGGCATTTGTCATTACAATAACCTGGGCATTCTCATGTTTTACAGCTTCCTGTAAAGCCTCAGAATATTTATTACCGGTATGCATAGATGCTTCGTCTACATTAGCCACATATAACACAGGCTTGTCGGTGAGCAGGAATGAATCAGCAATGGCTGCTTTTTCATCCTTGGTCAAACCCAGTGATAGAATATTCTTTCCTTTTTCAAGGTGCTCTTTGCAACGCTTCAGTATTTCGTATTCCGCTTTTAATTTATTATCTCCGGTTTTTAACAATTTTTCTGATCGCTGAATTTTTTTATCTACGCTTTCCAGGTCTTTCAATTGTAATTCTGTTTCAATTATTTCTTTGTCACCTACCGGGTTGATAGGCCCTTCATCACGCAGAATGTTTTCATCTTCAAAGCAACGTATTACCTGGATGATGGCATCTACCTCCCGGATATTAGCCAGGAATTTATTTCCCAGTCCTTCTCCTTTACTGGCTCCTCTAACCAGCCCCGCAATATCAACGATCTCGATCTGGGTAGGCACGGTGCGATTAGGTTTTACCAGTTCTTCCAGTTTATTGAGACGGGGATCCGGTACATTCACCAGCCCTACATTGGGCTCAATAGTACAAAAACGGTAATTGCTCGCTTGTGCCTTGGCACTATTGCTGATGGCGTTAAAAAGGGTTGATTTGCCTACGTTTGGTAGTCCTACTATTCCTGCTTGTAATGCCATGGGGTTATAAATTGAGTGTTATTCTTAATGTTTTTACGGGCGGCAAAGGTAAGATTTGAAATGTAATATCAGTTTCGTTTTAAAATACTAATTTCAAATCTCTAATTTGTCAAAAATCTTTTACCTTATTTTTATTTATAAACCACTAATTACATGGCTTTAAGTCGGATATGGTCAGCCTTCATCATTATTGCCATAGTAGTGGCGGGGTTCAAAAGTTTTGTTTTCGACGATAACAAAACCATTTTCAGTACTATGATCATAGGTAAATCTGCAGATACCATCCGGGTACGCAGCACACCCGTGTCACAGGGTTCCCCGGCAATAATACGCGCACTGGATTCCAGTAAAGTATATATGGATGGAAATGATAAGGTAATTAGAAGCGGCGAAAACCTGGTGACTTTCCGTTTGCAAACCGCTGATGGAGTTATTGAAACCTGTAAGAATGCAGTTAACCTGAGTATAGGCCTGATTGGTATCATGGCCCTGTTCATGGGTTTTATGAGTATCGCCGAAAGGGCGGGAGGGGTTCGAATGTTATCAAGGATTATTGGACCTTTCTTTTCCCGGATTTTCCCGGAAATACCAAAAGGTCATCCATCCATGGGACATATGATGATGAATTTTTCAGCTAATCTGCTGGGGCTCGATAATGCAGCTACTCCGTTTGGCTTGAAGGCGATGGAAAGTTTACAGGAAATCAACCCGGATAAGAGCAGGGCCTCTAACCCTCAGATTATGTTTCTCTGCCTGCATGCTTCAGGTCTCACACTCATTCCTGTCAGTATCATTGCGCTACGTGCTGCAGCGCGTGCCGCCAATCCAATGGATATATTCATTCCATGTTTGATCGCCACTTTTACAGCCACCATAGCTGCCATGCTGATTGTGGCTTTCAAACAAAAGATAAATGTATTTCAGCCGGTAATCCTGGCGTGGGTGCTGGGCATTTCTGCCCTCATAGCTTTGCTGATAGTATATATCCGTTCACTCGGGCCCGACCAGGTGCAGGTATTTTCAGGCAGTTTGAGTAATGGTATTATCCTGCTGATATTTATCCTGATAATCTTGGGGGCTATATACAAAAAGATAGATGTATTTGATGCATTTATTGATGGTGCCAAAGGAGGTTTTGAGATCGCAGTAAAGATTATTCCATACCTGGTAGGCATGTTGGTTGCCATCAGCCTCTTACGTACCAGCGGTACGTTTGACGTACTGATCAATGGGATGAAAACCATGTTTGCCGCCATGGGTTCTGATACCAGGTTCGTGGATGGCTTACCTACAGCGCTCATAAAACCTTTCAGCGGCGGCGCCGCACGCGGCATGATGGTAGACACGATGAAAGTGGCGGGGCCTGATTCATTTGCTGGTCGCTTGTCCTGTGTATTGCAGGGTTCATCCGATACTACTTTTTATGTGATCGCAGTCTACTTCGGTTCAGTAGGAATAAAAAATACCCGCTATGCAGTTGGCTCGATGTTACTGGCCGACCTCGTAGGGATTATCACATCTATCCTCGTTTGTTATTTGTTTTTTGCTTAGTAATACCTACACGCATAAAAAAACCGGCCACAATTTGCGGCCGGTTTTTTTATATAATACGGTTTATTTATTATAGAGTAATGATATGGTAGGTATCCGTGAACCTGTTTGTCCGCTATATCCTTTTGCAAAAATAGTCAGCACTCTTTTATTAGGGACTACATAAGTGCCAGGAGCAGTAACTGTACCCGGGTAAGTAGCAAATGGAGTAGAAGTATATACTGCTCCTGCAGGCCGTACCCGGAACTGGCCACCTTTCAGGTAAGGCAAAGTAAACTCAGTACTAACCTTGGTATATGCAATATTTC
>JBKJUT010000246.1:0-9780 GCA_046590515.1 Ferruginibacter sp. | reverse complement strand
ACCGGCAGCACACTGGTGTGTTTTACCACTGATATTTTACCGATATTTCAAACCAATTGCGCCAAAGGTGGTTGTCACGATCCGATCACACACCAGAAAGATTATGTGCTGAATAACTATAACAATATTATCAACCGGGGAATCGTACCAGGCAATGCCAGTAACAGCAAAATTTATAAGGTCCTGTTTGAAACAGGAAATGATAAAATGCCCCAGCCGCCAAACCCTGACCTGACTCCTGCCCAAAAGGCTTTAATAGGCAGGTGGATCAATGAAGGTGCTCAAAACACAAGTTGCACGACCACATCCGCCTGCGATACAACCATGTTTAAATATAATAATGATATTAAGCCAATCCTGGCCTCTAATTGCACCGGTTGCCATGGCGGCACAGCGCCTTCAGCCGGGATAAACCTTACACTGTATAATACCGTAAATGCAGTGGCACTAAACGGCCGTTTGATGGGAGCCATTACTCATGCCCCCGGATACCAGCCAATGCCTAAGAATGCAAACAAGTTAATAGACTGTAAGATCATACAAATAAAAAAATGGATCAATGCCGGCGCATTAAATAATTAATATGAGTACACGTTTTAAGCACTACGGATTTGTTATTGTCGCATTGCTCTTCTTTGCAGCTACCAACGGTTGCTATTATGACAAAGAAGAATTATTATATCCTAATGCTTTTAATTGTGATACCGCACAGTCAAAATACAGTACTACCGTATTGCCGATTATAAGTGCCAGTTGCTATAGTTGTCATTCAGGAAATTTTCCTTCAGGTGGTATAAAACTGGATACTTACCTGGGCCTGAAAACCAATATTGCCAAGGTATACGGAGCCATCTCGCACAGTAGCGGGTTTGTTCCCATGCCTCAAAGCGCACCGAAACTGAGTGACTGTAATATCAAAGCGGTCAAGAAATGGATGGATGATGGCGCTTTACAAAATTGAAACCTTTATTTATAACACCTATAAAAACTATAATCATGAAACTATTAATGACTTTTTTAATCGCCTGCCTGTTAAGCAGCGGAGCAATGTCTCAAAAATATTACACTAAAAACGGGAGCATTGAATTCTTTTCAAAATCGCCGATGGAAAATATAGATGCCAAAAACGGCCAGGTAATGAGCGTGATTAATACCGCTACCGGTGACCTGCAGTTTTTCGTTATTATCAGGGCTTTCCATTTTAAAAAAGCCTTAATGGAAGAACATTTTAATGAGAATTACCTGGAAAGTGCCAAATTCCCAAAAGCAACTTTTAAAGGTGCTTGTGCAGACTTATCCAAAATCAATTTTTCAAGGGATGGCAGCTACCCCACTTCTGTTACCGGCGACCTTATGATTCATGGGGTTACAAAGAATGTGACCGTACCTGGGCAGATTACCGTCAAGAATGGCATTCCTTCCGCTACAGCGAAATTCAACATTACCCTGGCAGATTACAATGTCTCTATCCCGAAAGTTGTTAAGGATAATATATCTGAGAAAATTGATATCACAATAGACTGTACTTACGATCAAAAAATGTAATAATAAAATCAGGATGCATATAAGAAACTTTGGACTGCTGATCTTCATAGTGTTACTCGGTACCGGCATAAAAGCCCAGGATACCACTGACCTGATGAACCAACTGGAGAACGAAATAAAAAAGGAAGATCAAAACAATACAGAATATACCACCGCTACTTTTAAGACCACCCGTTTAATAAATGGTCATACTGTGGAGAATGTAGGGAAAGGAGTAATGGATGTAAAAATCTCCCATCGTTTTGGTAAAGTAAATGGTGGAGCTTATAATCTATTCGGTCTTGATAATGCCACTATGCGTATGGGTTTTGATTTCGGACTGTCGCCCCGACTAATGATTGGTGTAGGCAGAAGCACTTTTGAAAAAACCTATGATGCCTTTTTTAAATTCAAAATTCTACGCCAGAGTACCGGCAAAAGAAATATGCCGCTTACGGTCAGTTATGTGCCTACAATAGCACTCAAAACGCTTAAAGATCTCGATACTACCCGTAAAAATTATTTCACATCCCGGCTTTTCTTTACGCACCAGTTGCTGATTGGCCGGAAATTCTCTGAACAAACATCGTTACAGCTTATGCCAAGCTGGTCGCACAGGAACCTGGTTTCGAAAGCCAATGAACCTAACGACCTTGTGGCAGTAGGTATAGGTGGCCGGCAAAAACTCAGTAAAAGAGTAAGTCTTAATGCAGAATATTATTACCAGATACCCGGTTACAAATTAGAGGGAACTACCAACGCACTATCAATAGGATTTGATATTGAAACGGGTGGCCACGTCTTCCAGCTTCATTTTACAAATTCTCAGGGAATGAGTGAACGGACGTTCATTTCGGAAACTCGCGGATCATGGGATAAAGGTGATGTCTATTTCGGCTTTAACATTTCCAGGGTTTTCACTATTGGTAAAAGATAGACAAGGTTAAATTTCATAAATAAGTCCAGCGGGTCTCCCAAGACAGTCAAATTATAATTATCTTGGGAGACAACCTGGCACCATGGCAAAACACTTCCTTACAATTTTGGTGACTTTCTTTCTTTTTCAATCGGCAACAGCACAGTTGCTCAAAACCAATAATGGCACTATATACTTCAGGTCTGATGCACCTTTAGAACTTATTCACGCGAACAGCGATCAAATGAGGGGTGTATTGGATGTAGGGAAAAAATTATTTGCCTTCACTGCACGGATCAGTTCGTTTAAAGGCTTTAACAGTCCCTTGCAGAAAGAACATTTTAACGAGAATTACCTGGAAAGCAACACTTACCCTGATGCCAGTTTTTCAGGCAAAATTATAGAAGATCTCGACTTATCTAAAAACGGCACTTATACCGTCAGGGCTAAAGGAAAGCTTTTCATTCATGGCGTTGTGCAGGAAAGAATTATTAAAGCGGAACTAACGGTATTGAATGGGGTTGTTTCTGTCAAATCAAGTTTTACAGTAATGTTAAGTGAACATAATATCCCTATCCCTAAAGTGGTGCATGAAAAACTGGCTTCTGAAATCAAAGTAGAAGTTAAAGCTGATTTATCCTCCTGATGCTCATTACAGTGTTTAAAAAAATATGCCTGGCTATTGGACTGATGTATTGCCTCCCCACTTCCGGGCAGCAGGCCACTTCTTACAAATTAGAAGAGGAAAATAAAAAACTACGCATACTAACTTTGTTTGTTGACCGCCAGGGATACCTGTTCGCAGGCTCCACCACCGGTTTGTATAAATTTGATGGCAGCCGTTTTTATAAAATACACTTCAAAAACAAAGAATATGATGATACGGTAACTGCGGTTTTCCAGGACCGGGAAAAAATTATGTGGGCCGGTTTCAAAAGTGGCAGGGTGGCCAGGTTAGTGAATAATCAACTTACTTTTATAAACTGGGAGGAAGGCTCACCCGCACAACGTATCACTTCGTTTCTCCAGGATCCCAAAGGTCAAATATGGATTGCTACAGCGGGTGAAGGCGTGTATTACATAAAAAACAAACGGCTGTATTTAGTGAATAAAGAAAACGGGATGACCGACGGCAATGTGTCGGGATTGAGCCAGGCAAAAAATGGTGATATACTTACAGCTACTGACCAGGGCATCAATATTATTCATGTAAATGAACAGAACAAAGTCACCGGTTTTGGAATACACCAGGGTTTGCCGGATTATCTGGTCACATCTGTAATATCGCTGGGCAATGATAAATTTGGTATTGGGATGCAGGAAAAAGGTTACTGCATTTATGATTATAAATCCGGTAAAATTCAACCTTGCCAGGAATGGGAGTATGGATCAACCTCTGGTTTACTGGCAGACGGTCAGAATATGTGGATCACTACTCCTGGATATTTATTGAAGACAGGTGCCGGAGGTATGGATAAACCTGAAGTGGTATACCAGGGAAATGATATCCGCGGGCCGGTTCAGGATCACCAGGGAAATACCTGGATAGCTGATGGTAACGAACTACATCGTTTCCCCGTGCAGGTTATAAAGAAATTCTCACTGCCACCGGGAGTTGTCTTTGAACACGTACATACACTTTTGCCGGATAAAGATGGAAACCTGTGGCTCACAAATTATTTCAATGAATTGTTGCGCCAGCCTCTATCGTCAAATTCAGGTTCTGTCAAAAAAATCCACCTCGCCGGTATCAATGAAAAAACGGACATCACCTACCTGCACCAGGATAAAGATGGCAATATCTGGATTGGCTCCATGGGTAAAGGCATTTTTTTACTTAATCCGAAAAACGGACAGTATCGTGAATTTGATGAAAACCCGGTATTTAAAAACAGCAGTATCCTTTCTATCAGTGGAGCTGGTAACCGTGTTTTTATCAGTAGCCTGCAGGGGGCTATGGTAGTGGAAACCGGTGCAGGTGAAGACATTAACCGGAAATACAGATATAGTGATTATGGATTCCCGGGGATGAGCCTGCATTATATTTATGCCATTTACCAGGATACAAAAAACAGGACCTGGTTTGCCACAGATGGGTCAGGAATTTATAAATTAGAGAATGGCAAATACAGCGGATTTGATAAAGAATTATCAGATGACCGGGTGTATTCTATCACGGAAGATAAAAAAGGAAACATCTGGTTCAGCACCGCCCATGCTGGAATATATAAGTATGATGGTCACTTTCAACATTACGGTTATGCACAGGGGCTTAGCGACCTTAATATCTCTGCTATAAAAACAGACAGCAAGGGAAACGTGGTGATCATACATAAATCAGGATTGGATATCCTTGACCCGGTTAGCAATACTATTGCTTATATAGGGCCTGAGTTAGGCGTTCAAAACCTCAACGTAGAAGACCTGGGAGCTGTTGCTCAAAACAGCGAAGGGAATATTTTTATGAGCGCACCGGGCCACGTAATACAGTACACCCCACGGCACATCATATCACAACAGCCAAAAACCCTGTTGGAAAGTGTGCAATTATTTTTAAATCCCATAGATACTGCTGAGAGCCATGTTTTTGCTAATGATGAAAACAATTTTACATTCAATTATACCGGCCTGTATTATTCTGATCCCGACCGGGTTTTATATCAATATAAACTGGAGGGCTTTGATACTTCCTGGATTACCACGCGCGACAGGAGTAAAAATTTTCCCAAGCTGGCACCGGGCAAATATACGTTTCGCCTCCGGGCATCACTTAACCGCAATTTCATTAATGCGGATGAAGCCAGTTATTCTTTCCGCGTAAAACAGGCTTTTTATAAAGAATGGTGGTTCATTATAACCCTTGCTTTCCTGGCAGCCGGTTTGCTTTTCTGGTATATTAAAAACCGGGAGGCACGCCTGGGAAAATTGCAAAAACTGCAGGAAGAAAAAATCAGGTTCCAGTTTGAAGTGTTACGCAACCAGGTAAACCCGCATTTTCTGTTCAACAGCTTCAATACACTTATCTCTACCATTGAGGAAGATCCTGAGATGGCTGTGGAATACGTCGAACACCTTTCAGGTTTTTTCCGCAACGTGGTAACTTACCGGGAAGTAGATGTGATAAGCCTTGAGGAAGAACTTGGCTTACTTGAAACTTATTACTTTCTTCAAAAGAAAAGATTTAAAGAGAATATTCAATTAATGGTAGATACCGGCACCTGGGGCAGCAGCACCTATGTACCCCCGCTTACCTTACAACTGTTGGCAGAAAATGCCATTAAACATAATGCCACCGTACGGGAAAATCCACTCCTGATACAGATAATGGTAGAAGATAATTACCTGGTAGTCCGTAACAACCTGATACCAAAGATCAGCCCGGAAAGGGGTGCAGGTATGGGATTGCAGAATATTATTAACCGGTACCGTTTGCTAACTTCACAGGATGTAAAGGTGCAGAATACCGGTGGTTATTTTACAGTGTCACTTCCACTTTTAAAAAACGAACATGCTTAAAATTCTGATCATAGAAGATGAAGAGCCCGCCGCAAAGCGGTTGGAAAAAATGATCCGGGAGGAAGAACCGGCTGTGGAACTTATCGGAAATATTGTAAGTGTGGCAGATGGAATCATTTGGTTTAATGAAAATAAATCCCCGGATCTTGTTTTTTCCGACATCCAGCTTTCAGATGGAATCAGTTTTGAATTATTTAAAAAAGCAGGAGTTACCTGCCCGGTGATCTTTGTGACTGCCTACGATGAATATGCTATAGATGCATTTAAACTTAACAGTATTGATTATTTATTAAAGCCGGTAAAAAAAGAAGACCTGCATCAGGCCATGCAGAAATTCAGAAAACTCCGCACCACCCAATCTATAGATATTGATAAACTTCTAAGTGCCTACAGCCAATCACCCCGGTACCGGCAGCGTTTTATTGTGCGTTATGGTGAACATCTGAAAACCGTACTGGTGGAAGAAGTAGCATATTTTTATACAGAAGATAAGATCCACTTTCTTACTACCACCGAAGGCAGGCGTTTTGCGATTGACTTCAACCTGGATAGTCTTGAAAGTATGGTGGATCCAAAAGTTTTTTTCAGGATAAACCGGCAGTTTATTATTTCAATTCATGCCATAGCTGAAATGTTCGCTTATTCCAAAAGCCGTGTGCTGGTTAAGCTTCAACCTCCTTCCAAACATGAAACCATTGTGAGTACTGAACGTTCAGCCCAGTTCAAGGCCTGGCTGGGCGACAGTAACTGACCATAGCATTATTTTTCCCGTTCAGTAACCTGAATTACGGTTTGGATGAACATTACTTTTTTTCGCAATTCTTTAGTTGGAAATTTAAAGTATAAAACAATTTTGCCATGAAAAAGTCCATCCTCCCCGCTTTAATATCCATATGTATCCTTATGCTGTTTTCTGTTTCCTGCAGTAACCAGGCAGCCAATACTGTTAATCCGCCACTTTCAGAAGGATCCTGGAAGGTCAGCCTGTTTATTGACAATGGTGATGAAACTGCCTATTATGCAGGATATACATTTAAATTCCTTGACAATGGCCAATTGCTGGCTACAAAAGGTTCGGTCACAACCAATGGCACCTGGTCTGTGGCCGGCACTACCTTTAATATCATGTTCACCGAGCCGGTTTTGATTAAACTGAGTGACAACTGGCTTATTGAAGAAAAAACCGCCGTTGCTATTAAATTAAAAGATGATAACCCTGCACGAAATGAAAAACTACAGTTTATAAAGATCTAAGGTCCTGGTATTGGGCCGATACTCTTCCCCGATTCGTTGGTTTTGAAAGCCGTAACATTTTGTGTTACGGCTTTCTTGTTATAGCTTTGCCGTGGTTGTAGTGGTGGATTTGTTTATTGTTCAGCCCTGCAATGGTCCGTATTTTGAACTAATAAACGACAGGCAATTCCAAATTCTCCCGGATTGACATTCGTTTAAAAGTTTAATCAATTTTACCGTACGCATACCAGGGCAGCTGTCCGCACGTTCGTATATTATTATTTTTTAAAGTTTTTACTATGAAATCGATTAAAGAATGCCTGCAGAATCGGATCCTGATTATTGATGGCGCTATGGGCACCATGATCCAACGTCACTCCCTGACTGAGGCTGATTACCGCGGTGAAAGGTTCAAAGACTGGCACTCTGATGTAAAAGGCAACAATGACCTGTTGAGCCTTACGCAACCAAAAATAATCGAAGACATTCACCGCCAATACCTGGAGGCAGGTGCCGATATTATTGAGACAAATACTTTCAGCAGTACTTCCATTGCCCAGGCAGATTATGATATGCAGGCTCTTGCTTATGAACTCAACGTAGCTTCCGCTAAATGTGCCCGCGCTGCCGCAGATGCATACACGCAGAAAGACCCCTCTAAACCCCGTTTTGTAGCCGGGGCAATAGGCCCGTTAAATAAAACATTATCATTATCTCCTGATGTAAACAATCCGGGCTTCCGCGCAGTAACTTTCGATGAAGTGGCTGCGGCTTATACCGAACAGATCAAAGGACTGGTAGATGGCGGTGTAGACCTGCTGCTGATCGAAACCATCTTCGATACCCTGAATGCCAAGGCAGGCATCTATGCGATAAAAAAATACTTCCGCGACAATAAACTACCGGAACTGCCCATCATGATCTCGGGCACTATAACGGATGCGAGTGGTCGAACTTTAAGCGGCCAGACTCTCGAAGCCTTTTATGTATCTGTAATGCATGCCGAGCCATTGAGTGTGGGTTTAAACTGTGCCCTGGGTGCGGCAGAAATGCGGCCGCACATTGAAGAACTAAGCCAGATCGCTTCCTGCTTTACCTCGGCTTACCCCAATGCCGGGTTGCCTAATGCCTTCGGGGAATATGATGAACAACCACATGAAACAGCCCATATTATTGAAGACTGGGCCCGGGAAGGCTTTGTGAATATCGTAGGCGGTTGTTGCGGTACCACACCCGATCACATCCGGCACATCGCGGATGAAGTGGCAAAATTTCAACCACGTGGTTTGCCGGTGGTACAAAATGAACTGGCATAATAATTTTCAGCAATGACTGCCTGGCGACAGGTAAAAAAATAAATATGAGCGATAAAAATACAATCCGGCCCCTGCTTCGTTTAAGTGGTTTAGAACCATTGGTTATAAGACCTGAAATGAATTTTGTAAACGTAGGAGAACGTACTAACGTAACGGGCAGCAAAAAATTTGCACGGCTGATACGTGATAATAAATACGAAGAAGCATTATCAGTTGCCCGCCAGCAGGTGGAAAATGGTGCCCAGGTACTTGATATTAATATGGATGACGCCCTGCTGGAAGGAGTTACTGCTATGACAACTTTTCTTAACCTGTTACAGGCTGAACCGGATATTGCACGAATCCCCATCATGATCGACAGCAGTAAGTTTGAGATCATAGAAGCCGGGTTAAAATGCGTACAGGGAAAATGTATCGTGAACTCGATCTCCATGAAGGAAGGTGAAGAGAAGTTTATTGAGCAGGCATTTATCTGCAAAAGCTATGGTGCTTCAGTGATCGTAATGGCTTTTGATGAAGTAGGCCAGGCAGATACCCGTGAACGCAAGATTGAAATATGTTCCCGGGCTTATAAAATTCTGACTGAGCAGGTTGGGTATGCTCCTCAAGACATCATTTTTGATCCTAACATTTTTGCAATTGCTACCGGTATTGAAGAACATAATAACTATGCCGTGGATTTCATAGAAGCTACACGGGAAATCAAGAAAAGGATGCCTCTTACAAAGATAAGTGGCGGGGTGAGCAATGTATCTTTCTCATTCAGGGGAAACGACCACGTGCGGGAAGCCATTCACAGTGTTTTTCTGTTTTATGCGATAGATGCCGGAATGGACATGGGTATTGTGAATGCCGGGCAGTTGGTGGTGTATGATGAAATTGAACCCAATCTTAAGAAATTGTGCGAGGATGTGATCCTGAACCGCAACAATGATGACAACAGTGCTACAGAGAAACTGATCGTTTTTGCAGATTCAGTTAAAGCAAAAGGAAAAGAAAATATACGTGATGAAAAGTGGCGGGAAGGAAGTGTGGAAGAAAGGTTGTCCCATTCCCTGGTTAACGGTATCACCGATTATATTGATGCAGATACAGAAGAAGCCCGGCAGAAATATCCCAAGCCACTTGATGTAATTGAAGGCCCGCTAATGGATGGAATGAATATAGTGGGAGATCTTTTCGGCGCCGGTAAAATGTTTTTACCTATATCATGTACATCTCCTTTCACTGTAGCTAAAAGAATCTTAGCAGCTCCTGCTGATTCTTCGTTGATAG
>JBKJUT010000170.1:0-6819 GCA_046590515.1 Ferruginibacter sp. | reverse complement strand
ATCCTGGTTGTGGCGGGAAATGTTACTGCAGCCAACGTAAAAGAACTGGCTGAAAAATGGTTTGGCCCTATTGAGTCCGGCGAAAAATACAACCGAAACCTGCCGGAAGAGCCTGTACAGGAAGAGGCCCGGCAAATGACTGTGCGCGCAAATGTGCCACTGGATGCATTGTATAAAGTGTGGCATATGTATCCCCGTTCAGATAACCGCTATTATACCGCAGACCTGATCACTGATATTTTAAGTGGCGGTGGGTCTTCACGTCTTTTCCAGGCACTGGTTAAAGAACAACAGTTGTTCAGCAGTATTGACTGTTACCACATGGGCAGCATGGATGCCGGCATCATTACTATTGAAGGCAAGCTGGTACAGGGTGTGGATATTTACAAAGCTGAAGCCGCCGTAAATGAAGAAATTAAAAAATTACAGGAGTCGGGCATAAGAGAGGAAGAACTTGAAAAAGTAAAAAATAAAACAGAGAGTGCCATGGCTTTTGAAGATATGACCGTGATGAACCGTGCTGCCAGCCTGGCCATTTATGAATTGATGGGAGATGCTAACCTTATCAATACAGAACTTTCGAAATACCAGCAGGTAACGGTCGCGGATATTCTTAAAGAAAGCCGGCAGATTTTCCGCGAAAACAACTGTAGTACGCTTTATTATTTATCCAACAACTAATAGATGAACAGAAAAACAGCTCCTTTCATAAAGGATGCGATCGATTATAGCCTGGCCTTAAAACCTTATGATCTTCATTTCCTCGATAACGGTGTTCCTGTGTATGCCATTAATGCTGGCGCGCAGGATGTTTTGCAGATAGAAATGGTGTTTTATGCCGGCACATTTTACGAACAGCAGAACGGGGTAGCCTCAGCTACGAATTTCCTTTTGAGAAATGGAACTACCAGCCGCACTGCCTTCCAGATAAATGAAGATTTTGAATATTACGGCGCATATTGTAACCGGGCATGCTACAGCGAAACTGCTGTATTATCCCTGCATACATTAAGCAGGCACCTGCCCAAACTACTTCCTGTAATGCAGGACATACTTACAGATGCTACCTTCCCGCAGGAAGAACTGGATATCTATACACAGAATGTAAAGCAGCGGCTGATAGTAAACCTGCAAAAATGTGAATTTGTAGCGGGGCGCATGATCGACCAATGCCTGTATGGTCCCACCCATCCTTACGGGGCCTATACCAATCCCGAAGACCTGGATAAACTGGAGACCTCAGTAATAAAAGAATTTTACAAACAATATTACCTGCAGGGAACCTGTGCTATTTTCGTTGCCGGCAAACTGCCAGCCGATCTTCAGCAACAACTCAACAAAGCATTTGGCTCTCTTTCATTATCTAAGCCTACCTTTTTAGTTCCGGATATCATAGCAAGCCCTGCCGTAGAAAAAAAATACAGGGTAGAAAATGATACGGCTGCAGTCCAGGGCGCCATTCGGATTGCACAAAATTTTCCTAACCGCCATCACCCCGATTTTAAAAAGGTGATTATCCTAAACACGGTCTTCGGTGGCTTCTTTGGTTCGAGGCTGATGAGTAATATCAGGGAAGAAAAAGGATATACATATGGTATTTATAGTTATCTCCAGAATCACTTACAACAAAGCGCCTGGGTTATCAGTACAGAAGCAGGAAAAGCCGTTTCTGAAGCAACTGTTGAAGAGGTGTATAAAGAAATGCAGCGTCTAAGAGATGAAAAAATCGGAGAAGATGAATTGCTGTTGGTCCGGAATTATATGATGGGGCAGATACTTGGGGACCTCGATGGTCCTTTCCACATCATTGCAAAATGGAAGAACATTATTCTCAACAACCTGGACGACCAATATTTTTATGAATCAGTGAGCGAGATTAAAAACATCAGTGCAGAAGAATTGCAGGAGTTGGCTAACAAGTATCTTCAACCGGAAAAGTTTTATGAATTGGTTGTCTATTAAACATGGTGCAATGCTGAATAGTTCGTTTCATTTTAACCTATTCAGTTTACATTTGATCCAGGGTTATAACC
This sequence comes from Ferruginibacter sp., assembly GCA_046590515.1. Lineage (GTDB taxonomy): Bacteria > Bacteroidota > Bacteroidia > Chitinophagales > Chitinophagaceae > Ferruginibacter. The sequence continues at coordinate 4,786 of JBKJUT010000170.1, read as the reverse complement.
CACATTAATAGTACACATTAAACAATCTCATATGAATTTTATCATCCGTTTACTTGTAAGTGCAGCCATAGCCTATTTACTTTCCAAAGTTTTAAGCGGGGTGCACCTGGCTGATTTTAAATCCGCAATCTTTTTTACAATACTGCTTGCGGTATTAAATACCATAGTTAAACCATTGCTGTTACTGTTTACACTTCCCATTACTATAGTCACCCTCGGTCTTTGGTTGTTTATAGTGAATGCTGTGATCATTTTAATGGCCGACAAATTTATTAAAGGAGTAGAGATCGATGGAATTGGATGGGCGCTCATCTTTAGTTTGTTATTATCGGTGTTGACATCATTATTCAACGGGTTGCTCGAAAAGAAATAAACAGCCGGGGCCGGTAACCAAAAAATCAGTGCATGAATTTTGAGAAAAAAGACCTTGGCAACGAAACCCTGGTCAGTTTATATAAGCGTCTCTTACTGCCACGAATGATCGAGGAAAAAATGCTGGTACTCCTGCGCCAGGGGAAAATATCCAAATGGTTCAGCGGTATTGGGCAAGAAGCCATCTCTGTGGGTGCCACCTGCGCACTCCAACAGGATGAATGGATAATGCCACTGCACCGTAACCTTGGAGTTTTTACTTCCCGCGATATGCCGCTTCATAAACTGTTCATGCAATGGCAGGGCAACAAAGAAGGTTACAGCAAAGGCCGGGAGCGTAGTTTCCATTTTGGTTCAAAAGAAGATTACATCTGCGGTATGATATCACACCTGGGCCCTCAACTTGCAATTGCTGATGGAGTGGCGCTGGCTTATAAATTAAAGAATGAAAACAAAGTAGCAGTAGCCTATAGTGGAGAAGGCGGCACAAGTGAGGGCGACTTTCACGAAGCATTGAATACCGCCGCAGTGTGGGACCTGCCGGTAATATTTATTGTAGAGAACAATGGGTACGGGTTAAGCACTCCTTCCAGCGAACAATACCGCTGCGCCTCTATTGTAGATAAGGCAATAGGTTATGGCATGGAGGCGGTAAAAATTGATGGCAATAATATCCTGGCGGTGTATGATACTATCAAGGGTGTGCGGGATTATTGCATCGCTAATCAAAAACCTTACCTGGTAGAATGTATGACCTTTCGCATGCGCGGGCATGAAGAGGCCAGCGGTGTGAAGTATGTACCAAAAGAACTTTTCGAAGAATGGGAGAAGAAAGATCCGATTCGCAATTATGAGGAATGGCTGTTAACCCAGGAAATTTTATCTGTAACTGAAGTTGAAGCCATCCGCAGCGGGTTTAAAAATTATATAGAAACAGAACTGCAGCAGGCTTATGCTGCAGAAGCCCTCTACCCGGATACTATGGAAGAAATGAAAGATGTGTACGCGCCCTTGCCTGCACAAAGTCCGGCAGTAATAATAGATAATTCCGCAGTGTCTCATAAAAGTGAAGGCCGGGAAGGCAAATATATTCATGCGATCACTGAAGCCCTGGATCAAAGTATGGAGCAGTTTCCGAAGCTGGTGCTGATGGGGCAGGACATTGCCGGCTATGGCGGTGCCTTTAAAGTTACCGAAGGATTCATGGATAAGTTTGGCAGGCACCGGGTTCGCAATACACCATTATGCGAAAGTGCTATTGTGGGTACAGCCCTGGGTCTTAGCCTGGAAGGTTATAAATCGGTAATGGAAATGCAGTTCGCAGATTTCGTTACAGTCGGGTTTAACCAGATCATAAATAACCTGGCAAAGATTCACTACCGTTGGGGGCAAAACGCCGATGTGGTTATCCGGATGCCTGCTGGTGGCGGTGTGGGTGCAGGCCCGTTTCACAGTCAAAGCAATGAAGCCTGGTTTATGCATACCCCGGGTTTGAAAGTGGTGTATCCTTCTTCCCCTGCGGATGCAAAAGGGTTGTTGATCGCTGCCATTAATGATCCTAACCCTGTATTGTTTTTTGAACATAAAGCACTCTACCGGAGTATTAGCGGCCCCATCCCGGAAGGATATTACCAGGTTGAAATCGGTAAAGCCCGGCATGTCAGGGAAGGTGCCGATCTTTCTATCATCACCTACGGAGCCGGAGTTCACTGGGCTATGGAATATGCGGACAAGCACCCGGACTTATCAGCAGACATAATTGATCTGCGGAGCCTGTTACCCCTCGACTACGATGCAATCCGTGGTTCCTTACGCAGAACAGGTAAGGTGCTGATACTTCATGAAGACACATTAACAGGAGGAGTTGGGGCAGAGATAGCAGCCTGGATTGCCGAACATTGTTATGCTATGCTGGATGCTCCGGTAATGCGTTGCGCAAGTCTCGACACACCTATTCCCTTTAACCTTGAACTGGAAAAAAATTTTATGGCATATAGCCGTTTGAGTGAGTATATCAATAAACTGATACGTTATTAATTCACTTCTTCTTTTCTATCGTACTTCAATGACCACATTCGTTTAAAACGGTAGGCAGCATCAAGTACGTACTGGTTAAATGTAACCAAGGTGCTCGTGCGTACAAATTCATACGTTGGCCGGTATATAGTTATAAATGAATCAAGCGCCGGCGGACTTAAGCCGGTAACCCTCTTTACAAATGCACGGCTAAACCTGTAATCTACATATTTGTCCTGTTCCTGGGCCTCCAGTCTTTTCTGAAACGCATTGAGTTGACGGTTACGGCGGAAACGGAAAATATTGATCAACTCGCCGAGGTCTGCACCTGCTACTCCGGAAGGAGAAAGCGAACTGTGTATGCCTGGTTTGCGGTAATCAAACACTTCTGCATAGGCCTGCCGGTTCTCAATTGAATCCTGCCGGTAAGAATGAGAGTATACTTTTACTTCTTTAAGAATAGTAAAACGGCTTTGTACGGGAATATGCAGAGATATATCAAACTGGTCTGGATTGGAAATTTCTGCCACGCTGAATTTTTGTGTGGGTTTGTTATTATACACAAAAGACAGGGAATCAATTGTGTTCACAGGAATAGCATACCTCCCCATTGAATCAGTGATTGCAAACATTCCTCCGGTACTTACTACACGGACATCCTCTACCAGGTTTTTCGCGGAGATATCATACACAGTGCCACGTACTGTCAGCTGAGCTCCTGCAAGAAGGTAAACATATAATAAAAGAATGACCAGTAAAAAACGCAACTGTGAAATTTAGTGGGTAAGATAACAGAAGAATCTCAACTCTTTTAACGGCGGACCGGCTTTAACGTGGTTTTTGCTTTTTTATTAATGACAGGATCACTGAAGGGTAATGCAGGTGTTCCAATTCATGAATCTTATCAGCCAGGGTTTGGGCTGTATCAGTTTCTAATACCGGGCAACGGTCCTGGAAAATCACTTCTCCATTATCATATATCTCATCTACCAGATGAATCGAGATGCCGCTTTCTTTTTCCTTATTATTAATCACGGCCTGGTGTACCCGGCTGCCATACATTCCTTTGCCTCCATATTGCGGCAGCAGTGCAGGGTGAATATTAAGTATTTTGCCCGGGTAAGCCTTTATAACGGGTAAGGAGAGCGGCCACAGGTAACCTGCCAATACGATAAACGCTGTTTTATTTTCCTGCAATATGTGCAGGATGGTTCCTGAATCATTTTCTTCCCGGGTGATGATGTAGGTTCCGATCCCGGACTGACGGGCAACATCCAGCACCTTTGCAGAGGGTTTATTTGATATTACTATGCCTACCTCAATCTCTTTCTTATGTAACTGATTAATGATGTTTCTCGTATTACTGCCCTCGCCCGAGGCAAAAATGGCAATCCGGGTAAGTTCCTTTTTTTTTAAGATACCAATCCTTGCCAATATCTTTTGTTCATATTTCCAGAAAAAAGAAAACTGGCCAAAACAAAACCCGAAAAAAAGAATGAAAAGCTGGTAACCTATCAACAACACCCCGATCTTTAATAGCCACCAGGCCACGGAAAATTTATCTATATCTAACCAGCCGGTAATTCCGCGGCTAACCCAGGCAGTGAAAGTACCCGTTACGGCGAAAGTGCATAATATTAGAAAAAGTTGTCTATTGTTTACTCCCCAACGTTGCCCCAATTTTTTAAGCATGCTGCAAATGTGCGCAAAACATTGGGATTTAACATTTGATTTTTTTTAGCCCTATGAAGTAAAAACTTCAGTTACAAATACATGACAATTATAATATTGATTTGGCGATAAATCGCTGAAACCCACGCCAGTCCTGGCAAAAAAAAATAAATAAATGTTGGTATATTGTCAGTAACCTGTCTTATTTTTGCATCCAATTCAGGAAATTTCCCACATTAGCCCCGAAAAATATGAGTCGCTATAGAAAAATCTTTAACAAAGCCTTCGCAAGTCTCTTCTTCCTTCTATTTATAATTAATAATGATACAGTTTTAGCCCAGGATGGTGAAGCATTGTTTAAAGCAAATTGCGCCAATTGCCATAAGCCCGATGTCGACTTTACCGGTCCTGCTTTAAAAGGAGCAACAGGCCGTGTGCCGCCAGGAGACTGGATTTACGAATGGATCCACAACCCTGGCGCTAAGATAGGTACCGATCCTTATGCGACAGCGCTGCATGCCAAGTGGAAAATTGTGATGACACCCTTCCCACAATTAAAAAAGGAAGAGATTGACGCCATTCTTAAATACGTAGACGATTATACGCCACCTGCTGCCCCTGTTGCGGGTACTGCCGGCGCTCCTGAGCAGGATAACTCCTTATTATTTGGCATTTTAACCCTGGTATTAGCCCTGGTTGCCTTTATATTATTACAGGTAAACAGCAA
>JBKJUT010000265.1:0-3125 GCA_046590515.1 Ferruginibacter sp. | reverse complement strand
GTGAGTTAAGACTTTTAGCACAAGTAAGGGTTAATGTATAAATAGGGCAATTTACTATTTTAAGCAGGTTTAGTTATAAAACATTCTTCAAGCAGGACAGAATAGAATTCCTTTAATGTCCAACCCATGGCCTGAACCTGCTGGGGCACGATGCTGGCGGCACTCTGGCCTGGCACAGTGTTGATCTCCAGTAAGTAGGGTTGTCCCTTTTGGGCCTCGTAAATAAAATCCATCCGGACTACACCCCGGCAATTGAATACGGAATAAGCCTTAAGTGCTGCATTTCTCACCTGGTCTGCCATTTCTTCTTCCAACACCGCCGGAGTAACTTCTTCACTCACCCCTTCATATTTTGCCTGGTAATCAAAAAATTCATTGCCTGATATTATCTCTGTAATAGGCAGGGTAATAACTTTTCCTTTTGATGTAAACACCCCGATAGTAAATTCCCTACCCTGGATATATTCCTCCACCAGCACCTGGTCATCTTCCCGAAAAGCTTTCTCCAGGGCGGGAGCAATTTCATCTGCCTGTTTCACTTTACTGATGCCAAGACTGCTGCCGCCGTTATTGGGTTTGATAAATAGAGGAAGAGACAACTGGGATGTAACTGTTTCATCGCTGGTACCTGCTCCTTTAAAAAGGTGAATTGATTTAGCAACGTGCATTCCGGCAAAGGCCGCTACTGCCACCGTATAACGCTTGTTAAAAGTTAAGGCAGATGTGGCTGCATCACAGGAAGTGTAAGGAATACCCAGGCAATCAAAATAACCCTGTAATTTTCCATCTTCACCTGGTGTACCGTGAAGGCCTACCAGCACTGCCTCGAATTTTATTTTATGCCCATCTAGAGTTAGAGAAAAGTCGTTCTTGTCTATTTCAGTTTTCTGTCCGTCTGCGGTGGTATGGAACCAACCCTGCGGATTAATATCAACCAGGTAACATTCCCATTTTTGCGTATCGATATTATTGAACATCGATTCTGCACTTTTATATGATATAACGGACTCGCCTGAATATCCACCTGTAACCAATGCGATTTTTTTCATTTTAGGATTTGTAATTTATGCAAAGAAACAAAAAATGTATTATCTGTCCGCCCACTATTGGTCACCAATACCTTCATTGCCGGCATCAAGTACAAACTTCCACTTTCCATCAAGCTGCTTTCGCCAAATGCTTACATAAGTTCCGTACAAAACCGTATCAGCGGAATGAGGTTGTAAAGAATAAATGCCATAGGTATAACCCATATCCGCAGCAGTGGACACTACGGCGCGGCTGGGCTGCCACGTCAGGCTGTAATTTGTATCGTTTTGCCTAATTAAAAAATCAATGGCATTGGCTCCTACTATCGGCAGGTGATCAGGGCGTAGCAGCACTCCATTGCTATCGATGTATTCTATAAAAGCGTTTTTCATTCCCTTTGTGCCACACAACCGTGAGAAGGCCTTGTCAGCCTCGATCAGACTGGACCGTTCGTTGTTATAGTTAATCCCCACTGGTTTTTTTTCAGAGCAGGATGTAATAAATACAAGCAGCAGGTATAAAAAAAATCTTGTACACATATTGCAGAATATATATAAACAAAAAAGCGAAAGTATGTAATACTCCCGCCCAATATCAGTTCAGCTCTAATTGTAACAAAACTGAAACAAATCTTAAATATGCAATTTCATTTTTTTGTTCATTAACTCTTCTACCGTTTCCCGGTAATCTTCATCAGGTACACAGCAATCAACCGGGCAAACTGCCGCACACTGTGGTTCTTCATGAAAACCCTGGCACTCTGTACATTTATTAGGTACAATATAATAAATATCCATTGCTACTGGTGTCTGGCGCTTATCGGCATCCACTACCCCACCATCCATAAGGGTATACGTTCCTTTAATGGTAGTGCCATCAGAAATAGCCCATTCTACCCCACCTTCATAAATTGCATTGTTCGGGCATTCTGGTTCGCAAGCTCCGCAGTTAATACATTCATCTGTTATCTTTATAGCCATCTATCGTAATTTTGATGCAATTTAATAAGATCGAAATGAATTTGCAACAACGAATTGATATTATGGTGGAGTTGGGAAAGTATATCCGCCAAAATGGAGAATTATGGCAGCATACCATAGAAAAGGCATATCAACATAATCCCTGGTTTATCCCGGACTTTGTACAAGTAGCCGCTAACAATGTGTCACAGGAATTCCTTGAAAGATCCAAACTGGAAAATTGGGCGTCGCATTACCACCTGGATTCACCTGTAAGTCCGAAACAGGTTGGAATTGTAATGGCAGGAAATATCCCTATGGTTGGATTTCATGACCTGCTTTCTGTTTTTATCTGTGGGCACAGGCAGTTAATAAAACTTTCGTCTAAAGATGATATCCTGGTTGAACATCTGATCCGGGAACTATACAGGCTGGATGATAAAACACGTGATTATATAGAAACAGGTTCCATGCTTAAAGGATGTGACGCCTATATTGCCACAGGAACGAATAACAGCAGCAGGTATTTTGAACAGTATTTCGGCAGTTACCCACACATCATCAGGGGAAATAAAACATCTATTGCTTATCTATCCGGGGATGAAACAATGGCAGAACTTGAAAAATTGTCAGATGATATTCATCTTTTTTTTGGATTGGGGTGCCGCAACGTAACCAAATTGATTGTTCCGGAGAATTATGACTTCATTCCTCTTTTAAAATCCTTCAACAAGTACCAGTATTTCCGGGATCACCACAAATACAATAACAATTACGATTACCAGTTGTCGATCATGCTGATGAATAATATTTATTACATGACAAATGGCTCAACCCTTTTGGTTGAAAATGCCGCCGCTTTCTCGCCCATCAGTGTGGTACATTATGAATATGCAGGTAAGTCAAAAGAAAACACCAAAGACATTCAATGTGTTGCCGGCAGTAAAGAACTACCGTTTGGAAAGGCACAATCACCCACACTGTTTTCGTATGCAGATGGCGTAGATACAATGGAGTTTCTATTAACTTTGTGATATCTACGAAAGTCTTACTAATTTACTGTTAAAGGTGTCAAACGGTAAAAACCATTTTGACAGTTAACCGTTAATTTGTACGTAAAGGCACAGGATTTGAGCC
>JBKJUT010000191.1:0-4713 GCA_046590515.1 Ferruginibacter sp. | reverse complement strand
CCGGTATGATGTAGTGATAGCACCCCAGTTTGCTACATTATTCCGGCCTGTTGACACACTGGCTACTGTACCCGTGCTGTTTTCTATACCCTGCGCTTTTAAGACAGTGGTATTTGTGCAACTCGAAGTATGAATTTCAATCACATTGGTTGTCTCATATAACATCACCTGCACTTCTGCATTATTGGTTCCTGAAAGAAATTTTACGTTGCCATAATTGACTATAAACCGCCTGTTAGGTGGATATCCTTCTGTAAAATATTCCAGGGAAGACAAATTTGTAGTGCCGGCAAATGTCAGGTCAGATGTAATAGCATGTATTACGTTGTTAGGAGCTGCTGCATTCGGCAGTGCTACACTCAGTCCGGTGGTGGTGGAATTGGTAGCTCCCAGACCTACCCAGCCATTTGTACTGACATGAATTGAATTAAAAATATTTCCGTAAAACCGGAAGGTAAAAGGGAGGGTAATATTATCCCAGCGCCCATCATCGAGATTACCGGTACTTATTGGTGTTTGTATGATTCCGTTTTCAACCAGGATGTCTGTTCCGGCTGTAACAGCGGGGTTTGTAGCAATTGCCGAAACGGTATAGCCTACCGGGGTGGCTATGGCAGTAAGGGTGGAAGAATTTCCGGCACACACATTATTATTTGTGGCCGAAGCATTTACCGTTAATTGAGCTTTTACTGCAGAAAAGGTGCATATATATGCCACCAACAATAAATATTTTTTCATGGATATGGATTATCGATTTACACATGAACGGAATATATATATCCTTATTGCGTTTACTCCTTAAGGTTGTAGTATAAATTGTCAATTTTCCGTATTTCTACGGGCATATTGTATTTCTCCGTATCCATTCATCGTTAGATTACGCTGCTTTGTAGAAAATGTTCTAACAATTTTGGGTATTCCTACAATTTTTAATGTATTGTAATCGTTTACAGTTTCAATATCCTTGTCTAAAAACCAAAAATCTTATCTGAACCATGAAAAAGTTCTGTTTTATTTTATTGGGAATGATCATTTTGAGCGCAACCCTATCTGCCCAGGATGTACCAGAAACTCCCTTTTATCACCGTGGCCTGCCACCATCTGGAAGTACTTACACTACACCGGAGCCCTCCTCTTTTACAGGGAAAAGTGGCACTGGTGCTAACCTGGATGTAGTATATCAACGCATTTCCTGGACTATTAACCCAAATGATGCAAGTAAAACCATTACAGGAACTGTAACTACTCATTTCAGAACCCTGGTACCGAATGTGACTACCATTACTATGGACCTGAATACAGCTTCGTTTCCTGCAACCAGTGTGAATCCTACTTTTCATGGTATCGCCTGTTCAGATGCAAGTGCTGGTAATATATTAACCATAACGCTTCCATCTACCATTGTAGCTGCCAATACCCTTGATTCCATTACAATTAATTATAGCGGTGTACCTCCGGGTGTAGTAGGTGCGGCACAAGGATACCAGCGGGCCACTACTCCTCATAATTATATTACCTCTCTGTCAGAATCATACGAAGACAGGGATTTCTGGCCATGTAAAGCAGATATGCAGGATAAAATTGATTCCCTGGATATTTTTGTGAATGTACCCTGGGCAACCCCCGCAGCAGGCGATACTTTCTGGGTGGCTGCTAACGGTCGCCTGGTAGATTCTACAATCACCGGTACTAACCGTACATTTCATTTTGTACACAGGTATCCTATACCTTCTTACCTGGTAGCAGTATCTGTAGCCCGTTTTGACCGGTATTACCGCACTGTAAATATAAACGGAACCAATACCCAGGTAGCATTTTACCTGCTACGTGGTAAAACTGCTGGTACTATAAATACTATTTTAACTACTATGGATAATGTGACCCTGGCCCTGGTGGCCCTGGGAAACAAATACAGTGAATATCCTTTTAAACTTGATAAACATGGATTCTATGACGGCCTTTTAGGCGCCGGGGGAATGGAACACCAGACCTTTTCCGGTATTGCAACCAGTTCTATGAGTAATGCAAAGACCCTGGTACATGAAGTTATGCATCAATGGTTCGGGGATAATGTGTCTTTTGCTTCCTGGAACGACCTCTGGCTGGCTGAAGGTTTTGCCCGCTATAGCGAAGCCCTCGCAGGTGAGTTGGTACCGGCATTAGGAATTAATGTATATACTACACGCAATGGAATTAAATCCGCTGCTATTGGCAATACTGCTCAAAGCGCCTGGATACCTGATGCCAATGCGGCCACATCCGATCTGCAATGGAACTCACCCTATGGAACTACAGTGTATGAAAGAGGAGGGATGATTGTGTCTATGTTACGGACTATGGTGGGAGACTCTGTTTTTTTTAAAGTTATGAGCCAGTACCAGGTAGAAAAAGGAGGTACAGCAGTAACAACTGATACACTTAAAAATTATTTTAACCGGGAATTGAATTTTGATATCTCAGAATTTTTTAAAGATTACGTAGGAGGATCCGGTAAGGCAGCTTCCGCTGTAGGCGGAGTCGGGCACCCTACTTATAATATTAACTGGGGAAACCCTACCGGCACTACTCTGCGTTTGCAGATAGCCAGCCAGACACGCTCGGCCGGAACTAATGTTGCCTATTTTAATGGCCCGCTTGTTTTACATGTAACCAATGCTGCCACCGGTTGGACAAAAGATACCACTATTGTCATGTATGACGGTGGGGTTTCGGGTGCACCCAGTCTTTCCCGTGCAGGCCGGGGTATTGGCGTGTCGGAAGGAAATATGCTTCAGTATACACTTTCATTTGTGCCTACCAACGTATTTTTTGATGACAGTGCACGCCTGATGGCCTCTCAAGGAACAGTAACCAAACTGTCTTTGCTTAACCAGAATGTGTTAGACTTCGCAGTTAAGCAAGGAAATGATGGAAATGCAGCCTCATTACTTTTAGATGACAACATCAGCCAGGCCGCAATTATCCTGGAAAGAAGTATGGATGGAGTTTCTTTTAGCGAACTGGGACAGATGAATCTTGCTAATTCCACAACAAATAAAAATTATAACCTGTTAGATACGGATCCATTAAACGGAGCTAATTATTACAGGGCTAAATTCAGATCACCGGAAGGGAATACAATGTATACACGTATCATCAAATTGATGAACAGCCGTAAGGTTAAATTTGTTTTGCTCAATAACCCGGTGTCTGAAGTAATTAAAGTGAAAGCCCAGTATAACTCAGGCAATACACTATATGACTTCATAATTTATGATGCAGCAGGTCAAAAGATCAGCCAGGTAAAGAAACGCTTTACTAACGGAGTGGCAGAAGTGAAATTACCTTTCGTTACCAAAGGAAATTACCTGGTTTCTATTACTGGTACAGACAAAAAAACTACCTCATTGGCTTTTATTGCGGATTGATTGGGTTGCAGGTGACAACCAAAAAATTGTTATATGAAAAGATTATTAATTGCATTGTTGTTCATGATGTCCTGTTTTATCCAGGAGGCCTGGGCCCAACCGGCAACGTACAGCGTTCCTTTTGCCATTGGACGTAACAACTGTGGTAATTCAGGTGGGTTAGACTCTGTGTACTTTTTTAACTATGCAAACAGCGGACTAACCAATGCCAATAATCTTGTCGGCTGTAAACCTGTACTGAAGCCAAAGCCTTTTACCATCAACGTATCAAGTGTGTCTTTCAACCCACGGGATAATAATATGTATTATATCTGGACGGATTATGCACCCAATCCTCCCGCTTCCTATATCTGGCGTTGGAACCCGCTTACCTGCCCGGGTGGTACCGGCCTGGATACATTGAAAATGTTCCGGGTAGATATCGGCGGTATTACTTTTGACCCCAATGGGTTTGCCTGGCAATTGGAATTTTCAGCCACCTCTCCTTACAAAGCTTATTTGCGCCGGTTGGATTTTGTATCCGGTACGGTAAATGGGGCTGATACACTTGACCTTTTACCCGGCCCGACCGGAATTGGCTCTAAATTATATAATGTTGGATACGGTGACATCACCATGACCCCGAGTGGACAAATGTATTTCGTTTTCGATAATAAATTATATACCCCTGATTACGGAAGCTGGAACAATCCTACTCACCACATTAAAGCTACATTTATTGATTCCATAAAGCGGCCAACGAGCACAAATCTGGTAGGACTTTCATTTGCAGATGGAGATCTTATTGGTGCGTATACCCCAGGCTGTGTATATAAAAAAATTAATCCGTTAACAGGGGATACCTCTAGTGTAAATTATACCTACGCTTCAGGTAAAGGAGTCCGATCCTCTGATATGTCGCAGATAAATTCTGGTATCGGTGTATCAAAAAAACTGGTTTCTCTTATTTCTACCGGCTCTCCGAATCAATATGATGCGGTATATGATGTGTATGTCCGGAATTACGGAAACGTACCTATTACTAATGTACAGGTTTCGGATAACGTAGGTTCTATAAATGGAGCGGGCAACGTTTCCAATGTCTCAGCTGTGATGGTCAGTAACCCTGCAGGCTTCACCCTTAATGGAACATATAATGGTACCTCTAATCTCAATTTATTAACCGCCGGGCAAACGCTCAATAATTACCCGGTAGCCAATAATAATTTTACAATACGGATATCCTGTCGTTTATCGAATATCCAGTCGGGTATTGTGTATAATAATTCAGCTATTGGAACGGCCAATGGTTATGCGAACTTAGCAC
>JBKJUT010000178.1:0-8071 GCA_046590515.1 Ferruginibacter sp. | reverse complement strand
AGTGTGGAAGATGTATTTTCAATTACAGGCCGTGGTACAGTTGCGACAGGTCGTATTGAAAGAGGACGTATTAAAGTGGGCGAAGGAATTGAAATTGTAGGTTTGATGGAAAAACCTTTAACTTCTACTGTTACTGGTGTTGAAATGTTTAAAAAATTACTTGACGAAGGTGAAGCAGGTGATAACGCAGGCTTATTGTTACGTGGTATTGAAAAGACCCAGATCCGTCGTGGTATGGTTCTTTGTAAGCCAGGTTCAATTACCCCGCACACTGAATTCAAAGGTGAGGTATATGTATTGAACAAAGATGAAGGTGGTCGTCACACACCATTCTTTAACAAATACCGTCCCCAGTTTTACTTCCGTACTACGGACGTAACTGGTGAGGTTACTTTGAATGCAGGAACTGAAATGGTGATGCCTGGTGATAACACCAACATCAGCGTAACCCTTATCCAGCCAATCGCGATGGAGAAAGGTCTTAAGTTCGCTATCCGTGAAGGTGGCCGTACAGTGGGCGCCGGACAGGTAACTGAAATTGTGAAATAAGCTGGCAATGGCTTTTAGCTGTTAGCCAAGTGGCTTTGTATCAGATAATTATTTATCTTTACAATATTAACTAAAAGCTGTCCCGCCCTTTGCGGGATAGCTTTTGGTTTTTACACGGGCATGGTGCAACGGTAGCATACGGGTCTCCAAAACCTTTGATCTGGGTTCGAATCCTAGTGCCCGTGCAAACTAACGAAGGCAAGAAGTTTAAAAAGTAAAATTGCCTCATAGGTTCTGTACAAAATATTAAAAATTATAAAATGAATAAATTCAGTGTTTTTGTAAAGGATTCTTACAAAGAAATGGTTGAAAAAGTTACCTGGCCTAAATGGGAGCAGTTGCAGCAATCCACAATGATTGTATTAGGTGCTACCATATTCATTACCGGCCTGGTGTTTTTGATGGACCTGGTTGCCAAGAATTCAATGAATTTCATTTACTCCTTATTTAAATAAATCATGACGGAAGAGAAAACCCCTGAGGTAGATAAAATAGAGAAGGAAAGCAAATGGTATGTTTTACGGGTAGTGAGCGGAAAAGAACGTAAGATTAAAGAATACCTGGATAAAGATATCGTGCGCAATGGCTGGGAAAAGGTTATCAAACAGATATTCCTTCCCGTAGAAAAAGTATACAAGGTACTCAATGGCAAAAAAGTAATGCGCGAAAGGAATTTCTATCCCGGTTATATTATGATGGAAATTTCTGCTGATAACAAACTGAGTGATGATATCATCCAGCATGTAAGCAACATTAGTAACGTAATGCACTTTCTTACAGATGGCAAAGGTTCTAAAGGAAATATTATTTCCCTCAGAAAAGCTGAAGTGAATAAAATGCTGGGCAAAGTGGATGAAATGAGTGACATCGGTGGCGTTACCATGAGCGAGCCTTTCATTATTGGCGAGACAATCAAAATCATCGATGGTCCGTTCAACGACTTTAACGGTGTGATTGAAGAAGTGAGCGATGAAAAGAAAAAACTGAAAGTACAGGTGAAGATTTTTGGCCGTGCCACACCGGTAGAATTAAGTTATATGCAGGTAGAAAAACTTGTTTAATTTAACATAAAAAACACACCATGAAAAAAATTACTGTTTTCTTACTCACTGTTTTTACTGGCCTCTCCTTGTTGGCCCAGCCCCCGAAAGTTCCTGCTGAAACAGGCAGTCACTTTGGCCAGAAAATAAGTACAGATGGTGCGGTTAAGGCCACTGAACTGCACACTGTGCTTGCCGGTAAAGAAAATGCCGAAGTAAAAGTAGAAGGTGTTGTAACCGAAGTGTGTAAGGCAGAGGGTTGCTGGTTACGTATGGAAACCGCGTCCGGCACAATGCTGGTAAAAATGAAAGACCATAAATTTTTAGTTCCCCTGGCTTTAAGCGGGAAAACGATAGTAACTGAAGGCACCGCTTCAATGAAAGAAACCTCAGTGGCTATGTTACGTCATTACGCAGAAGATGCGGGTAAAAGCAAAGAAGAGATTGCCCTGATTACCGAGCCAAAGCGTGAGATCGTATTGCAGGCAGATGGGATAATCGTTTTATAATATAAGCTCAACTTTTTAAAAAAGGCCTCATCTCCCCAGATGAGGTCTTTTGTTTCCCGGCAGAAATGACCGGTACTTTATTATGAAAACTAAACAGGACTATCCAGCATTTTTTCGCAGTCGCCCCTGGTTCCTGTTGATTTATTGGGTTGCAACCATAGTATTGTTTGAAATAGCCAGGGTATTTTTCCTGTTTCAAAACCAGGCAGATGCCCACGTAGTGCCTGTTTCAATACTGTTGCAAAGTTTAAAACACGGGTTATTAATGGATGCCTCCATGGCTACCTACCTGCTCATACCCGTATTGTTGTTTTTATTACTTGGGATATTTATACAGTGGTTTAGGAAACCCTTGCCCTACCGTTTATATACAGGGCTTATCCTTTTCCTTGTATTATTATTGTCGGTAATAGACGTAAGCGTTTTTCATGCCTGGGGTATTCGTTTGGACGCGACTCCGCTTAAATACGTGGCAAGCCCCCGGGAAGCCTGGGCCTCTATTCAACATCTTCCTTTGTTTTGGGGTACAGTTCTTTTCATCCTGGTTTACCTTTCTCTCTTATGGCTTGCAGGTAAATTAATAACTAAAGGGATAAATTCTCTTGCTCCAGTCACTTCAAAAGCAGGTTCATTGGTTATTTTGATTTTACTGCTGGCTTCGTTTATTATCCCTATCCGTGGCGGTTTCCAGCTTTCCCCTATCAACCAGAGTTCGGTATATTTCTCCCCGCACAATTTTGCAAACCAGGCAGCGATAAACCCTACCTGGAATCTCATGTACTCACTGAACCACTCCGTGGAAAATACCACGAATGTATATGCCGTGATGACATTGGATTCCGCTTTGCACATCCGCGATAGTTTATACCAACGGCAAGGGGTAAATGATCTTTTTGTAAAACCCGGTCTGGTAAAACCCAATGTAATTCTCATCATCTGGGAAAGCTTTACAAGGAAAGTGATTGATGCAAAAAGAGGTGGCAGGTTTATCACACCCGGTTTTAATGCTTTAAAGAACGAGGGAATTTATTTTTCTGATATGTATGCTACCGGCGACCGCACCGACAAAGGTTTGGCCGGGGTATTAAGCGGTTACCCTGCCCAGCATGATAATTCTATTATTAAATTACCGGCAAAGGCTGCCAAATTACCCATGCTCAGTAAAGAATTTTTCGGACAGGGATATGAAACTTCTTTTTACTACGGCGGTGAAACAGAATTTGCCAATATGAAGGCATACCTGGTACAGGGAAATTATTCAAATTTTGTGTCTATAAATGATTTTAAAAAGAGTGATCAGAATTCCAAGTGGGGCGCACATGATGAAGTAGTTATGAATCGCATGTTCCGTGACCTGCAACAAAAAACGGGACCGCAATTTGTCACCTGGCTAACGTTGAGCAGCCATGAACCTTTCGAAGTACCGGCTAACACAGTTTTTCCCGGGAAAGATGAAGAAAGTCTTTTTCTGAATTCAATCCACTATTCCGATTCGGTAATTAACCGCTTTGTACAGATGTGTAAGGCGCAACCCTGGTGGAACAATACTTTAATTATCATATCCCCGGATCATGGCAAGCCCATTCCGCGTTCAGTTAATAAAGCGGATGATTTTAAAACATCGCTTTTATTTTTAGGAGGTGCGCTTGCCAGAACAGGAGAAGTACCTGCACTTGGCTCCCAGGTAGATATTGCAGCTACATTATTAAATCAACTCCATTGGTCATCTGCCGGATTCCCCTGGAGCCGTAATTTAATGGACAGCACCCGCCTGAAATGGAGCTATTTTGTCTTTAATAATGGTTTTGGTTTTGTACAGCCCTCAGGTACAATTATATATGATAATACGGGGAGGCAGGTCATCCAGCATTCAGGAAAAATAAGCAACCTGGATGATCGTGCTGCCAAAGGTTTACAGCAGGTTATTTTTCAGGATTACCTTGACAAATAGTTCCATATTGTCAATTATTTTTGAACAAAAACTGTTTTATTGCTGATATTTCTTTACTTTTGCGCCCCAATTAGTTCTTTTTGAATATGTCCTGAGGGATGTGTTTGGGAGTTTACCCGCTACAGCGGGAGAACGTTAAAACCAAAAAATATATAAAATGGCAAAAGAAATCACCGGCTATGTGAAGCTCCAGTGTAAAGGAGGACAAGCCAACCCGGCACCACCGATCGGACCAGCCTTAGGTTCAAAGGGTGTTAACATCATGGAGTTCTGTAAGCAATTCAATGCAAGAACCCAGGACAAACCAGGGAAAGTTTTACCTGTATTAATTACAGTGTATGCTGACAAATCTTTCGAATTTATCATTAAAACTCCACCGGCAGCCGTTCAGTTAATGGATGCAGCCAAGATCACCAGCGGCAGTAAAGAGCCTAACCGTGTAAAAGTGGGTAAGGTATCCTGGGAACAGGTAGAAGAGATCGCCAAAGATAAAATGGCCGACCTGAATGCCTTTACCCTGAACAGCGCCATGAGCATGGTGGCTGGTACAGCACGCAGCATGGGATTAACAGTGGAAGGTAAAGCTCCATGGGATAATTAATTGTCAACCCTGTCCCGGAAACGGGACCCTGAAAAAATTCAAAAAATGATTACTAAGAAAAGAAAGATAGCAAACGCTAAGGTTGATATTAACAAAGCCTACTCATTGAGAGAAGCTTCTACTTTAGTGAAAGAAATAAATACTACAAAATTTGACAGCTCTGTTGATGTGCATGTACGTTTAGGCGTAGATCCAAAGAAAGCTGACCAGGCGATCCGTGGTACAGTATCTCTGCCTCATGGTACAGGTAAAACCAAAAAAGTTTTGGTTTTATGTACTCCTGATAAAGTAGCCGAAGCCACTGCTGCCGGTGCTGATTTTGTGGGATTGGAAGAATATATTACCAAGATCGAAGGTGGCTGGACAGATATTGATGTAATTGTAGCCACTCCGGCTGTGATGCCGAAAATCGGTAAACTGGGTAAAGTCCTCGGGCCTCGTAACCTGATGCCAAATCCTAAGACCGGTACGGTTACCAATGATGTAGTTGGTGCCATTAATGATCTGAAAGGTGGTAAGATTGCTTTTAAAGTAGATAAAGTGGGAATCATCCATGCATCTATCGGAAGGGTAAGCTTTGCTCCGGAAAAGATAGCAGAGAATTGCCAGGAATTTATCAATGCAATTGTCCGCCTTAAACCATCTACATCCAAAGGTACTTACCTGCGTGGTGTAAGCATGGCCAGTTCCATGAGCCCAGGCATCATCATAGACACAAAATCTGTTCAAAACTAAATTGACCGGGAGTACATCAGTCAGTTAAAAAATATTTGTTATGACAAAACAAGAGAAAAACGAAGTGATCGAGTTGCTGAAAGGCAAATTCTCTCAATACAATAATTTCTACATTACCGATACAGAAAGTCTGACGGTAGCGCAGGTTGGTAAATTGCGCAATCATTGCTTTGATAAGCAGGTAGAAATGAAGGTGGCCAAGAACACCTTAATTAAAAAGGCATTGGAAAGCCTGGATGCAGAAAAATATGCAGGTGTATATGATTCATTGCACCAGGTAACTGCGCTTTTGTTCAGCGAGAATCCTAAAGATCCCGCAATGATCCTGAGCAGTTTCCGCAAAGAAAACAATAATGAAAAGCCTGTATTAAAAGCAGCTTTTATTAATGGTGATGTATTTGTGGGCGACAACCAGTTGAAGGCCCTTACCCAGATCAAAACGAAGAACGAATTGATCGGCGAAGTAATTGGCTTATTGCAATCTCCGATACAGCGAGTATTGGGTGCGTTGCAAAATAAGGATAAGGCTGCTGAAGTTAAAGAAGAAGCACCTGCTGAAACCGCTCCGGAAGCGGTCGCACCTGCTGCAGAAGCTGCGCCGGAAGCAACAAACAATGAAGCAACTGCTCCAGAGGCAACAAACAATGAAACTCCCGAAGCGGCTGCTGATGCTGCACCGGAAGCATAATTTGTATTAAGTCGCATGCCTGGTGGCATGTACCGAAATAAAAACAATTTTTTTAAACTCCCGCCGGAGAAAAACGATGAAGGCGGTAAAAATGTAACATTATGGCAGACGTAAAAGCATTAGCTGAGAACCTGGTAGGTTTAACAGTAAAAGAAGTTCAGGAATTAGCTGAATTTTTAAAATCAGAATATGGTATTGAACCAGCTGCTGCTGCAGTGGTAATGGGCGGTGGAGACGGTGGTGGCGCGGCTGCTGCTGAAGAGAAGACTTCCTTCAACGTGATCCTGAAAGCTGCAGGTGCTAACAAATTAGCAGTTGTTAAAATCGTTAAGGAATTAACAGGTTTGGGACTGAAAGAAGCTAAGGACCTGGTTGACGGCGCTCCAAAGCCAGTTAAAGAAGGTGTGGATAAAGCAACTTCTGAAGAACTTAAAGCTAAATTAACTGAGGCTGGTGCTGAGGTTGAGATAGACTAACATTCGCTAAATAAAGTAATTAGAGCCAGGGTTTATTCCCTGGCTTTTTTAGTTTTATAAATTATAACAGGTTTATATAATTATTTATTTTGTGATTTATGGAATCTTAAGGAATTTCGCAAGCGTAGATTAACATACACATAAATCCAATAGAATGAAAAATTTTACTTTGATTATTTTCCTGGTATTTGGTTTACAGGCTGTCACCAACGCCCAGCAATCCTTTTCTGCCATTCCGGTAAACAGCCGCTCAGCCGTGTCGCTGGTATCTCATTTTACAAAATATACGCTTTTTGAAATTCCGTCTGCAGGTATGCGTCAATATGCGCGTCAACATAAGGATAATATCCGTTTCGATCTGCAACTGCCGGGCCTTGATACCTGGAAATTGAAACTCAGGGAAAATGACATATTAGCTCCAGGCTATTTCCTGAGTGTATCAGGTGTTGATGGCACTGTGATAATGCCTCGTCCTGAATGTATAACGTATAATGGGGAACTGGTAGGCCAGCCGGGAAGCAGTGTGAGCCTGACAATTACCGATGACCTTGTGTATGGAATAATCAGGGGGAATGGAAAAGAATACTTTATTGAACCAATGCAATATCTCAGTAGAAATGCCCCGGCAGATGTTTTTGTAGTATATGAAACCCGGGATGTAGTGTACGATCCATCACTGACATGTGGCGTAACCGAAATGCAGACCCAGGCGAGCCGATTGTCGCCCGAACCTCCGGTAAACAATGCCGGAACGAACTGCGTAAAAAATGAGTTGGCTATAGCCTCCGATGCTTCTATGTTTACCCGCTATGGTAGCGCGGCAGCAGTGCAAAACCGAAATATCGGTGTTATCAATAACGTGATCTGGGATTACGTAAATGCCCAGTTTTCCAATAATATCGAAATAGTTATTGTTACCCAGAATGTCTCTACCATTGCTGCAACTGATCAATTGACACCGGCCTATACCGGAACCAACTCCAATACCATCTTAACCAACTTCACCGCCTGGGGGCAAGCTGCAGGGTTCGGTGTGGTAACCTATGATGATGCGGAGTTCTGGACAGTGCGTAATATTGATGGTGACGGACTTGGAGGCAATGCTGGCATAGTCGGTTTAGCCTGGGTAGGAGTAATATGTACGAATAACAGGTATCATATTCTCGAAGATTTTGCTGGCAGTAATCCTACAGGCTCAGGCTACCAGATGCGTGCGCTGACAACCCACGAGATGGGACACAATTTTAATTGCTCGCATGATGCAGCGGGTTCCCCTTTTATTATGGCTCCTACGCTTCAGAACACCAGTACCTGGAGTGCAGCCAGTATTGCTTCAGCGGATGGCCATGTCGGTACACGTACCTGCCTGGCCCAGTGCAGTTTATCGGGTGCACCCGTCGCGGATTTTATTGCTTCGCCCGACGCGGTTTGCGTGGGCAATACATTTTCATTTATTGATCATTCACTGAATGGCCCTACTTCCTGGGCCTGGTCCTTTACCGGTGGCTCACCCGCTACTGCT
>JBKJUT010000160.1:0-9237 GCA_046590515.1 Ferruginibacter sp. | reverse complement strand
AAATGCCGGGGATACGCTTTATAATTTATCATTTTCATACAGGGGGCCGGGTAAGGGCAACTACCGTCAAATATTAAACGCAACGAACGGAAAAGCTTTTGAATGGGTGCAGCCTGGCCCTAATGGCGAAAAGAACGGTGACTGGGAGCCGGGCATACTTTTGGTAACACCCAAAAAATTACAGGTTTATTCTCTTGGAACTGAATATGCATTATCTCTCCGCTCAAAGCTGGTTACAGAGGTGGCCATGAGTAATTACGATGTAAACCTGTTCTCGGCAAAGAATAAAAGTGATGACCGGGGCTTTGCCGGCAAGGTTCAACTGGAAAATGATGGAAGTATCATGCGCCTTTTTCAGAAAAAATATAATTTACGGACGTCATTGGGATATGAATATGTGGCCAGGAATTTCCGGCCGCTGGAGCGGTTAAGGAATGTTGAGTTTTTGCGGGACTGGAGCCTGCCATATGAAACAGGGCCTGCAGATGAACACCTGGCCAATGCAGCTATCAGGCTGGGTGATACGCTTGGAAACCTGCTGCGTTACGAAATTTCAAATTATAACAGGAGTGACAATTACAATGGTTTTAAGCACCAGCTTGACCAATATGGTTCTTTTAAAGGTTTGAAAATAAACAGCCGGCTGGGACTTTTAAATTTTGAATCATTTCTGCAGACAGGTTCTTTTTTCAGGCCATCTCTAGATATTAAAAAAGAACTTGCAAAAGTCAAACTTTTGCAGGTAGGTGCAAAATATACAGGTGAGTATAATAAAGTTCTGGAAAATAGCGCAGATACTTTAAACAGGAACAGTTTCGCTTTCAGTAACTATGAAGGATACCTGCGTTCTAACGAAGCTTTACTTAACCGGTGGGGTCTTTCCTATTCTCGCCGGAACGACTTGCTGCCGTTGGGCAAAAACCTGGTTGCTGCAGATAGAAGTAATAACTATAATTTTTTCACAGAATTAATGAAGAACGAGCGTCACCAGGCCCGTTTAAATGTCACTTACCGGGATCTGCAGGTTAACTCATTCATCAGCCAGCGCAAAAGTGATCAAAGCCTCCTGGGTAGAACAGAATACTTTATAAATGAATGGAAGGGCTTTGTTTCCGGTAATTTCCTGTATGAACTTGGTTCCGGCCAGGAGCAAAAACGGGAATTCACTTATGTAGAAGTGCCTGCCGGCCAGGGAGAATATACCTGGATAGATTATAACCAGGATGGCATTCCCACTTTAAATGAATTCGAGGTGGCAGTATTCCAGGATCAAAAGAAATATATCCGGGTATTTACTCCAGGTAATACATACGTCAAAGCCAATTACCTACAATTTAATTACAGCATCAATCTTGATCCCAAAGCTATAATTACAAAACCCGGCACTTCACTATTAAAAGTGCTTAGCCGGGTTACAACTTCTTCAGCTCTGCAGATAAGCAAAAAGAATGTAGCGGATGGAAAATTTCTTTTTGATCCCTTCAGCGAGGTATTGGCAGATACTTCTTTGCTGTCCCTGAATTCATTCTTCTCAAACACCTTTTATTATAACCGTACCAATACAAAATGGGGCTTAGAAGCTACTCAAAGTAAATCCTCCGGTAAGGCCCTGTTGGCATATGGCTTTGAAAGTCGCGACCTGCAAAACCTGGTTGGCCGGTTACGTTACACCCTGAATAAAAATTTTGTAACAAATTTTGCGGTGCGGAAAGGAAAGAATGCTTTAAAAACCGGGGGAGCTAAATTTAATAACCGCAATTATATTATTACACAGCAAAGTTATGAACCATCCTTAACCTATGTGTACCAATCAAAATTCAGGGCCGGACTTACTTATGGATTTTTAGAAAAAAGAAACACCATTGATAGCCTGGAACGGGCTGTCAATCATTCTGTATCAGCTGATCTCAGGTATAATATTCTTTCAAGCAGCACCATAAATGCAAAGTTTACTTTTAATGAGATATTGTTTAAAGCTTATCCTGGGGCAGCTAACACTACAGTTGGTTATATTTTACTGGATGGTCTTTTGCCAGGAAAGAACTATTTGTGGAACGTGGATTACACCCGCCGGCTGGCCGGTAATATTGAAGTGAGTTTTCAATACGAAGGACGAAAGCCAGGCACGGCACAGGTTGTACATATCGGGCGCGCTTCTGTAAGGGCAGTATTCTAATAAAAAAGCGACCAGTTAATTGGTCGCTTTTGCAATATTGGATATGTAATTAATTTCAGCTGAATAAACCACCCTTCTTGAGAGGCTTATAAGCTTCTCCTACTTTAAAACCATTGTTATACACTTCAATTTTATAGTTACCAGTGGTAAAATCTGTGTTTTGCTTCCAATCAAAAGTGATCGTTTGCTTTTTATTCTGCACATAATTTACATCAAGCTTCTGGGTATAAATTTTTTCCTGGCCTTCACGTGTATTGAATCTTCCTGAGCCCAATGCTTCTACCGCTACCGGTTGACCGTCAGGAGCAGTAATTACTACATAAATTTCTTTATTACCTGCCTGGGCGATCATATTTTCATCCAGGTCAAAAGAGATACGCAGTTTGTCTACCTGCTTGGCAGTACTGGTTACTTTTTCTTTGCCACCATTCTTTACTTTAATACCCGCGATTGAAAAGTTTGAAGCATGTAACGTAGAACCCACGTTGATCACATCTTCTTTAGACTTGATAACGGTACGAGCAGAATCAAAATTTCTTACAACCCTGTCACGCTCTGCTGAAATAGCGCGTTTTTCCTGGGTCAACACCATTTTCTCGCCTTGTAATATTTCAACCTGTGCTTTATAAGTTGCAATATCGCCGTTCAAAGAGGCAATGAGGCTGCGTGCCTGTGCCAGTTCCTTTTGAGAAGCATTGGTTTTATTCAATAATCTCTGGATTTCGCTTTTCTTGTTTGCAATATCTCTGTCCTGGGCTGTTATAGCACTGTCCTTTTTAGAGTTGGAAGTCTTCAGCATATCATAACGCATAGTAGCGTCAGCCAGTTCTTTCTGCAATTCATCCCGCTGGGTTGAAGTGGCAGTGATCTCAGTATCCTTCTGAGTAATTACTTCTTTAGTATTGTTTTTATCCCAAATGATATATCCCCAGGTGCCAAGCAATGCAGCTACCAAAACGCCGGTTAATATGCTACGGAGGTTATTCCTCTTAGCGCGGGGAGTCACGAATGTAGGATTAGTTTTTTCTGCTTCTGGAAAGTTTTCGAATGCCATAAAATAAGGTTTTTCTGTTTAAAATTGTGTTTGCTTCTTTCTTGCAGGTAGAGGGGAAGAGCCTTTATAAAATATTAGATTTTTCTAATTCGCCGACCTATTTTCCAAAACTGTGCCAAAAAAGAATAACCCACGTCATAATTCATATCCTAACATACTTTTAAAAGTTAAATTGCATCTTTATATCTCATGAGCACTGAAAAAATTTTAAGCAACTGGAAAAAAGGTGAGTTTCAACCTTTATACTGGCTGCATGGAGAAGAAGAATATTACATAGACCAGATAATGGACCGGGCTGAACGTATACTTCCTGAATCTGAGGCCGCATTCAATTTAACGATTTTTTATGGAAAGGATGCTGATTGGACTTCTGTAATTAATGCCTGTAAACGGTACCCCATGTTTGCTGAAAAGCAAGTAGTGTTGTTAAAGGAGGCACAGCATATGAAAGACCTGGATAAACTTGAGTCTTATTTTGAATCACCCCTCGCCTCAACCATTTTTGTGGTAGGTTATAAAACCAAGTTGCTGGATAAGAGAACCCGGCTAAGCAAACTGGTAACTAAAAATGCAGAAGTATTTCCTTCAATGAAAGTGAAGGATGACAAATTACCGGAATGGATAAATGAACTGGTGAAATCAAAAGGATATTCCCTTAAACCGAAAGTCATCAGTTTGCTGCAGGAACATATCGGCAATGACCTCAGCCGGATCTCCAACGAAATTGATAAGCTTACCATAAACCTCGCTGGTAAAAAAGAGATCGATGAAGATGATATTGAGAAATTCATAGGAATCAGTAAAGAGTATAATGTATTTGAATTACTGGCAGCCATCTCTAAAAAGGATCTTAGTAAAGCTATCCGGATCATTTCCTATTTTGAGAGCAATCCCAAGGCAGTTCCGATTCATATGGCACTGCCGGCCTTGTATTCACATATCAGTAAAGTATATGCAGTGTATGGAATGAATGACAAATCGGATGCTGCATTAAAACCATTTTTTTATTTTAACCCTGCCTCATTACGCCAGGCGCATGATATGATGAAGAATTATGGATATAGCGGCGTAGAGCAACTTATTCTGCTTTTGCACCAGTATAATCTCAAAGGAGTAGGTGTGGGAGACAGCGGTACACCAGGCCCCGCGCTTATAAAAGAGATGGTTGTTAAAATGATGGTATAGATTTTTTAATCTAAAGCCTGCAATGCATTTGTTTTATCAATTCCGATCTGCACCAGCATTTTATCGATACTCCCGAAATGAATTTCATTGCGAAGTTTTTTTTCGAAAGAAACCTCCAGGTAGGAGCCGTAAATGTCTTCATCGAAATCAAATAAATTTACTTCCAGCGTTCTTTCTGTGCCCCCTACAGTAGGATTAGTGCCGATACTCATCATACCCTTTAACTGGCCAGGTATTTTTGAGCAGGTAACTTTTACGGCGTAGATACCAAGAGCAGGCACCAGTTTATTACCATCATTGAGTGAAATGTTTGCAGTAGGATAACCGAGAGTACGCCCAAGCTTCCTACCTGGCACCACTGTGCCCCCGAGGAAATACGAATATCCTAAAAACGCATTGGCAGAACTTATATCTCCGTTAAGTAATGCTTCCCTGATACGGGTGCTGCTGATTCCTACATTTTGTAATACCTGTTTCGGAATTTCCCTCAGTTTAAAGTTATAATTAACAGACGCTTTTTCCAGCAGCTGGAAATCGCCCTGTCTCTCATTTCCAAAACGGTGATCATAACCAATGATGATGGTATGTGGGTGAAAACGGCCAACTAAAAAATTGCTGATATAAGATTCCGCGGACTGCTCACTGAAAGCTTTGTCGAATGGAACCACTACAATATGATTGATACCGTTTTTTTTCAACAGCCGGTACTTTTCAGCGGGAGTATTAAGGACCAGCACCTGTTTCTGGTTATCCAGGATGTGTCTTGGATGTGGGAAAAAAGTAATTACTACCGGGGTGCCATGTATGTGGCCGGCTTCTTCTACCAATTGTTTCAGTATCTGTACATGACCTTCGTGCACCCCATCAAAGCTGCCTATTGTAATGACCGGTCTGACAAAAACCGGCAATTCAGCAATATTATTGTATACCTGCATAGAAAGGTGCAAATGTAGTTGATAATTGAAAATGGATTATTGGCAGGGTACATTTAGTTTTGCAACACAATTAAGCGTATGAGTCTGTATAATAAAAGAGGAGTTTCTGCACAGAAGGAGGAAGTACACGCCGCCGTCAAAGACCTTGACCAGGGACTGTTTCCTAATGCTTTTTGTAAAATTTATCCCGATTACCTCGGTGGTGATGATGCTTTTATAAATGTGATGCATGCAGATGGTGCCGGAACCAAGAGTATCCTCGCTTACCTGTACTGGAAAGAGACGGGGGATGTGTCTGTCTGGAAAGGAATAGCCCAGGATGCTATTGTAATGAACCTGGATGACCTGCTATGCATAGGCGTACACGATAATATCCTCTTTAATTCAACCATAGACCGGAATAAATATTTAATTACCGGGGAGGTGTTACAACAGGTAATTACCGGTTCCCAGGAAGTTTTTGACAGGTTAAAGGATGCGGGAGTTAATATTCACTACCTGGGAGGGGAAACCGCTGATGTCGGGGACGTAGTCAGAACCGTTGCTGTAAATGGAACAATGGCGTGCAGATGGCCAAAAGATAAACTGGTTACAAATGAACTGATCTCTGATGGCGATGTGATCGTCGGCCTCGCAGGTTTTGGTAAGGCTAACTACGAAACGCATTACAATAGTGGTTTGGGCAGCAATGGGCTCACCAGTGCCCGCCATGATATACTCGGTAAAACCTATGCCGGTTTTCTTGAAAGTTATGATAACTCCCTGGAACCGGATGTAGTGTATATAGGTAAACATAATCTCACAGATGAGGTTATTTTAAGAAATGGAGAAACCTCTACGATAGGAAAATTATTGCTGTCGCCTACACGCACATTTGCTCCTATAATGAAAAAGATATTGACCGGTCATTTTGAAAAAGTACATGGGCTGGTTCATTGCAGTGGCGGTGGTCAAACCAAATGTCTTAAATACCTGCCGGGAAATTTCCGTATCATCAAAGATCAATTGTTTACACCTCCTGAAATTTTTGAACTCATACAACATAGCAGCGGCAGCAGTAACAGGGAAATGTACGAAGTGTTTAATATGGGAACAAGGCTTGAAATTTATTGCCGGCCTGAAGATGCGCCCTCGATGATTGAAGTTTCTACACAATTCGGCGTAGAAGCCCGGGTTATTGGCCGTGTTGAAGCTTATGATGAAAAACAATTGATCATTCGCCTGCCAGGAGAAGAGATCATTTATTAACGGTATCGTCCGGATAAAGTAAATTAAGTTTTCTTTGTACTTTACGAAGGGCTAAATTTGCAGGAACTTTTCATCTTTGGAATCATATAAAAAGCGCACATGTCTCAATCCATTATAGAATTAAAGAATGTAAATATTTACCAGGGCGATAGCCTGATACTCAGTGATGTAAATATTTCACTTGAAAAAGGGGAGTTTGCCTACCTGGTAGGAAAAACAGGAACCGGTAAAAGCAGTTTACTGAAAACCCTTTATGGGGATCTTGAGCTGCGCGAAGGAGAAGGTTGGGTGGTGGGTCATAACCTCAAAGAATTAAATTGGAAAACAGTGCCATTTCTACGACGTAATCTTGGAGTGGTATTCCAGGACTTCCAGTTGTTGACCGACAGGAATGTAAATGAAAACCTGAAATTCGTATTGAAAGCCACAGGCTGGAAAGATGAAAAATTAATGGATGAGAAAATAAACGATGTGCTTGATAAAGTAAACCTGAAGACAAAAGGATTTAAAATGCCTTTTGAATTAAGTGGCGGGGAACAACAACGGATTGATATAGCTCGTGCCTTACTGAATTCTCCTAAACTGATACTGGCAGATGAGCCTACCGGTAACCTGGATCCCGAAACGAGTGACGAGATCATGCAGCTATTATTTCACATTTCCCGCGATTATAATACAACTATACTCATGGCTACCCACGATTATATTGTCATCAATAAATTCCCGGCACGTACCATTAAAACTGAGAGGGGTAAAGTTTGGGATAATGCTACCATATCCATGTCATAAGTTTCATCGCATTTTCCTGTGAGTTATATAAAATTTCCAGTACTTCTCTACGCTGTTGAACCTGTTTTTCATCCACAACGTTGTGATAAAGTGTTTCAGTTATTTGAATACACATCTGTGCATTGACTGCAACATGGCACAATTTCTCTAACCCACTCCCTGTTACGGCGGCTTCATTAACTACGCAATGCCGCCCCTGATATAGTGCCCTTAGCAACTTTAACTTAACCCCGGTGTTATTAAAAGAGGGTAGAAGATGGACCTGGGCCTCATAAATAATTTGTCTCATCTGGCTGGCATCTGGGTTTGCGACAAGGGTTACAAATGGATATTTCTGAATTTGTTTTACGAGTGAAGGCGAAGGTTGGCGTCCTGCAATAACAAAAGGAAAGGAAAGGTTATTAAATACATTTTGCAGCAGCCATATTACTGCCTGCTCATTTTCATTGACAGAAAGGTTTCCATGGTAAAGACAAAACCTGCCTTTACCCAGGGGGACATTCACCTGGCCGTAAGGCAGAAACACAGGCAGGAATTTAGCTTCAGCTTTTAATTCATTCCGGTAATATTTTTCATCCTGGTGGCTAACGGCAAGGTATAGTGCTTTATTGGCAATACGTCTCTCGTACTTTTCCAGCAGGTAACTTTCAAGGTAAAAATATATTTTTCTGAATGTGTGCCTCTCGGCACCCGCAAGCTGGTGGTAATACTTATGCTCTACGTTATGCAGCCTCAGTAAAATTTTCCGCTTTTCGAACCTGTTATCCAGGAGAATCCCGCTGCAATGAATACCTTCCAGCAGTATAGGGTGATCATCGCAAAGTAACCTTTTGTTAAGTGTACTGCTTAACCGGCTTTTTACAATGTATGGAAGCTGCCACGATAACCCCTTCCATCCCGTCCGGCGTTTATAATATTGTACATCCTGGCAATATTTTTCCAGCTCCGGCTGGGGAGTACTTCCGGATTTGCAAAAACAATGTAGTTGAATAAGTACTCCTTCCTGGTGAAGACTCACCAGTTTCTGATACAGGTCTACCAGGCCACCATGTGCTACCGGCCAGGGAATATCAAACGCTACGATATGTAAGTGTTTATCCAAAAATATTATTATAAAATGCCAGTAGTTTTTTTTCTTCTGCCTGCCAGTTAAGCTCTTTTATAGCAAGCCTGCAATTATCCTGTAGTTTCTCCCAGAGAATTTCGTCATCTATAAGTTGGTTAACAGTTCGGGCTATATTTTCAGCCGACAGATCCTCAATCAGCAAAGCAACCTGGTATTGATTATTTATTTCGCAGTATACCGGGTAATTCACGCAGATTTGAGGGGTAAGCCCATGTATATAATCAAAAAACCGGTTGGCGAGTGAATAAAAGTTACTGCGGGCACCTTTTTCAAAAAGTGTAAAACCGATATAACCCCGGGCAGTGAGTGTCAATAATTCAGCAGGGGGAATCATGCCCATAAAATGCACCTTATTTTCCAGGCCGTAATTGATAACAAGTTGCCTGGCCTGCGCCATGAAGTTGCCATCTCCGCAGATATACAAGGGTATGTTTATCCATTGCATAGCGGGTATCAGGGTTTCAAAACTGCGCCCTTCGTTTACTGCACCCTGGTAGATCAGGTATTTTTCCTTTTTAACCAGCATAGCCGCCGGCTTGTATAATGCAATACTCCTGATTACAGCGTAATCTACAGTGTACATTTTTTTAAATTCAGACGCAATGATCCCGTTAACTGTATACCCGTTCTTAAAATGGGGAACAGTTTTTTTTTCAATCCATTTCCAGGCTGTATAAATGGCCGGCCGGCTAACCACTTCTTTCATTTCACAAAACAATTCATG
>JBKJUT010000148.1:0-12184 GCA_046590515.1 Ferruginibacter sp. | reverse complement strand
CGGTATACAAACTACAAAGCGGGGACCGGCTGGAACTTGGTTTTGATGACCTGGATGGAAACGTCAAAAGTTATTACTATACTTATGTTTTATGTGACTATAACTGGCAGCCGGTAAACCTGAATCCCTTTGATTATATAAAGGGCTTTACACAAAACCGTATCGCCACCTATCGCTATTCTTCGCTTGCCTTTACCCGTTATACTCATTACCAGGCCATATTGCCTGAAAGAAATTCTGTTCCCACTCGTTCCGGCAATTTCCTTATAAAAGTTTTCCTGGATGGAGATACATCGAAACTGGTATTCACCAAGAAATTGCTGGTTTTAGATGCCAAAACGGTTATTACCGGTAGTGTGGTCCAGCCCTTTACCCCACAGTTGTTTTCCACCCACCAAAAATTAAAATTTTCCGCCCAGGTGAATGGAATAAACAGTTTCAGTGCAGCCCAACAGGTAAAAGTGGTTATCCTGCAAAATAACCGGTGGGATAATGCACAAAGGGATATTTCGCCCACATTTGTCAGAGGTAACACCCTTGAATTTAATTCTGAGAATATTGCCATCTTCCC
Source organism: Ferruginibacter sp. (assembly GCA_046590515.1). GTDB lineage: Bacteria > Bacteroidota > Bacteroidia > Chitinophagales > Chitinophagaceae > Ferruginibacter. The sequence goes on along the minus strand of JBKJUT010000148.1, from coordinate 11,613 downwards.
GGGAGGCAAAGAATGGCGTTGGCTCGACCTGCGTTCCTTCAGGTTGCAGAGCGACAGGGTAGATCATGGAACTTATAATAAAAATTCTACTGAATTATTCCTTAAAACAGACATTGACAGGAGTGGCCAGCGATATGTTTATTATCCTGATCTCGACGGGATGTATGTGACCTCCACTTTTGAATCTATTAACCCGCTTTGGCAGGGAGACTATGCTACGGTGCATTTTTCCCTGGCTCCTCCCGGCGAACGGCCCTTTGCCAACCGTGATGTATTCCTTGCCGGAAATTTTACCGGTTTTGACCTGGATGAAAAGTGGCGACTACGCTTCAATGATACTACAGGAATTTATGAGTTACCTGTATTACTAAAGCAGGGTTATTATAATTATACTTACATAGCTGCCAATGTGAAAGATGCTGCTGACAGGATAGAACTGGAAGGGAATTACTGGGAAACTGAAAATAAATATACCATACTCATTTATTACAGGTCTTTTACAGACCAGGCAGAACAACTGATAGGGGTTGGTGAAATAAACAGCCGGCACGACCGTCCTGGTTTTTCTTTCTGATCTTTTTGACCTCATTTTTTCAAAAACATTGCTGATAAGAAATTTTTTAAATTGCAATGCAGTATATTTGCACCGGCAAGTCTTATACGACCAGCTCCTGCTGAACTCCCCCAGGACCGGAAGGTAGCAAGGGTAGGTGGTTGAGCGGTGCGATATAAGTAACTTGCCACTTTTTTTTTCTCCCTTTTCACTTCCTGTTTCCAGGTTCAACTTTTTAGGAACCATTACACGCCATTTCTCCGTAATTTCGCTGCAAATTATTTGATATGAAATTTTTTATAGATACCGCAAATCTTGACCAGATCAAGGAAGCCAATGATCTTGGAATTCTGGATGGAGTTACTACCAATCCTTCCCTGATGGCTAAAGAAGGGATTAAAGGGGAAGAGGCAGTATATGCTCATTATAAAACAATCTGCGAAATAGTGGATGGCGATATCAGTGCAGAGGTGATCTCAACTGATTTTGACGGCATCGTAGCTGAAGGAAAAAAACTTGCAGCTATACATAAGAATATAGTTGTGAAAGTGCCTATGATAAAAGACGGTATTAAAGCTATAAAGTGGTTTACAGATAATGATATCCGTACCAATTGTACCCTGGTATTTTCAGCAGGACAGGCAATCCTTGCCGCAAAGGCAGGGGCAGCCTATGTATCTCCTTTCATTGGCCGCATAGATGATACAGGATGGGATGGAATAGATCTTATACACCAGCTTCGCCAGATATTTTCTATCCAGGGATACAAAACAGAAATCCTCGCAGCATCCATTCGCAATTCACTGCACATTATAAAATGCGCTGAAGCAGGAGCCGACATCTGCACCTGCCCGTTAGATTCGATCCTGGGAATGCTGAAGCATCCACTCACAGATATCGGGCTGGCTAAATTTCTTGAAGATGCCAAGAAATCTGCATAATGATATTCATAAAAAAAGCTGAACTCCTGTTCAGCTTTTTTTTAATTATTTTGCTTTCGGGCATCCCGTTTTAATTTATCAAGTAACTCTTCATTAGTTAGTAATTTTTCGTTATCCTCCTGCTGTTTTATATATATCTCGAAATCCTTACACAAGACTGGTTTGCTTCGTAATACTGCCTTGATCCTTACTTTTTTTGTTGCCGTTTCTTTATCAATCCATAAACTGTTTCCATAAAATTTACCGGCAGTGGTAGTAAATATGATATCAGTACTATCCAGTGGCAGGTAAGTGCCATCGCTGAAAAGTCCATCCACATTTATATAATTAAAAGTTCCTTTCTTTAAACTGTCAGTGTACAGGTTTACAAAAATGCTGTCGATTTTCTGGGCCCGGGCCATGTAACCGGAAAAAACCAGGATTAGTATAACACATTTTTTCATTCCTGTAAAGTTGGGAAGAATGAGGTGAGACTATAGTTAATGACCTGCCAATTCTAATTTGAGATACCTACTCTCGCTTTTAAAAACCTGTTATTTTTTAATTCCTCTAACATAAATAAACACAGGTCACCTACGTTGATCTTGTTTTTATCGTGCGAAGGTTTCGCTTCCGCTGCTACATGATATAACCCTGTGGCCGGTGCGTCAATAAGTTCCGGCGCCCCCACAAAAGTCCATTCAAGTGATGACGCTTTCAGGTATGTATAGGCGAGTACATGTTCTGTACCTACCGGTATAAACTGCCTGGGGAAATCGGGGTCTTCAATCAACATGTTTCCCTCGCTATCAGGTAATACAGCATTATTTCCCAGGGCAATGATCCGCTTAACCCCGGCCCGGCTCATTTGGCCTACAATATTTTTCATGCCCAATGACCTGCTTTTGTCTTTACCATCAAACGCTCCACCAATAGCAGAGAGTACAGCATCAGAGCCCTGTATGGCAGCATAAACCTGGTCAGCATCAAATAAAGCACCGGTTATTAAATCAAGATCAGGGTTATCCGGCAGGCTGGCAGTGTACACATTCCTGCCAAAAGCCTTTACCTGGTGACCGAGGTAGAGCGCGTGCTTAACCAATTCACTTCCTACCATTCCCGTAGCGCCAAAGATTGTTATTACCATGATGTATCAATTATATCGTTAAATCCCGTTTTTTTTTGCATGACCTTCCGGGCAAATTCGCAATAAGGCATGACTTTCATTTGATGCTCCCTGGCGTAAGCTACCGCCGCTTCTACCAATTGTTCACCAAAATGGCGGCCTCTGTATGCAGGATCAATTTCTGTATGATCGATGCAAAGTATATCGGTAAGAATCCTTATATCGAGCCTGCCTGCCGCTTTTTCCTCAAAAGTGGCAAAGAATGAACCATTATTGCTGTTAATAGTGTGTGTTATCTTCATTTGTAAAAGTTAAAGCAAAAATATTTTTGAGTTGACCTTTCTCTGAGTATATTTGCATCCAGATGAACAAATTTATTAAAAATACAAACTGGTGGTGGCAGTCAATTTATTGATTGTGTCTTAGCTATTGTATTTTATCAAATAATAAAGCCCCGACACACGTTGGGGCTTTTTAATTTTATCATGAAAAAGATCAATTTTACAACTACTTACCATACCCTGCTGGCTGATATTCATACTCCGGTAGGCATTTACCTGCGTGTACGCGACAGGTTTAGAGATACAATATTGCTGGAGAGTACCGATTTTCACGTGGCAGAAAACAGTTATTCTATTATTGGCATCAACGCAATAGCCGGTTTCGAAATTACAAATTCAGAAATTGGTGAAAAGAAATTTCCCGGCCAGAATTTTGAAAAAATTGCTTTTCAAAAAGGAGCTGGCATTGCAGTTTTGCTCAATGAATTTATGAACAGGTTTGAGCCAGGTAGTACTGTGCCAAACCCCGTCCATATTGCCCAGGGACTTTTCGGCTATACTTCTTATGACGCCATACCCCTGTTGGAAAAAATCACTTTCCTGCCACAGGATAAATTGCCTGAAGATCCGCTTCCCCTGGTTCGTTACCGGTTATACCAGTATGTGATCATCATCAATCACCATAAAGATGAAATGACTGTTTGTGAAAATCATTTCCAGGGAATAGAGAGTGAATTAGGAAATGTAATCAGCCTGATCAGAAGTAAAGACGTACCCGTGTTTCCTTTCAAAAGGTCGGGCGAGGAGTCCGCCAACATGGATGGGGAAGATTATAAAAAGATGGTAGAAACAGGTATTGCGGCCTGCCACCGGGGAGATGTATTCCAGGTTGTGTTAAGCCGGCGCTTTTTCCAGGGCTTTAAAGGGGATGATTTTAACGTATACCGTGCTTTGAGAAGTATTAACCCCAGCCCATACCTGTTTTATTTCGATTATGGAGATTATAAACTGATGGGATCATCGCCTGAAAGCCAGGTGATAGTTAAAAACAATAAAGTGACCGTGCACCCGATAGCCGGAACCTTTAAACGCAGCGGGGAAGATGAAATAGATAAAAAACTGGCTATAGATCTGGAAAACGACAGTAAAGAAAATGCTGAACATGTGATGCTGGTGGATCTTGCCCGCAACGACCTCAGTCGTGTATGCTCGAACGTTGAGGTAGCCAGTTTCCGGAAAGTTCAGTTTTATTCACACGTCATTCACCTTGTCAGTGAAGTGGGAGGCAATGCAATGGAAGGAATTAACTCTTATGATATCTTAAGCAGCACTTTCCCTGCCGGCACATTAAGCGGCGCTCCAAAGTTCAAAGCGATGCAGATCATAGATGAGAACGAAAAATCCATGCGCAGTTTTTATGGTGGAACCATTGGTTACCTTGGTTTTAACGGCGAAGTAAACCATGCTATTATGATCCGCACCTTTTTAAGCCGTAACAATGTACTTATCAGTCAGGCCGGCGCCGGGGTCGTGGCAGCCAGTAAACCTGAAAATGAGTTACAGGAAGTCAATAATAAACTGGGGGCGTTAAAAGCAGCCATCCTTATTGCAGAAAAAATAATTTAATACACCGTTATGAAGATCCTGGTATTTGATAATTATGATTCTTTTACCTATAACCTGGTGCACCTGGTAGAGAAAATTTTACACCTTAAAGTAGAAGTGTTCCGGAATGATGAGATATCATTGGATAAAGTGGGTGAATATGATAAAATCATTTTATCTCCCGGGCCCGGTATTCCGGAAGAAGCAGGGCTCCTGTTGCCCCTCATCCGCAGGTATGCGCCACATTCATCAATATTGGGAGTATGCCTTGGTCACCAGGCAATCGGCCAGGCTTTCGGTGGAAAGCTTCATAACCTCGAAACCGTATATCATGGGGTGGCTATGCCTTTAAAAGATATCGACCAGGAAAGTAGCCTGTTTAAAGGTGTATCGAATGGCGAAGAAGTTGGACGTTACCATAGCTGGATTGTACAGGATGAAGATTTACCTGCTGCATTAAAAGTAACTGCCCGGGATGAAAATGGGCATATAATGGCCCTGGAGCACCGTGAATTTGATGTAAAAGGGGTGCAGTTTCACCCTGAAAGTGTATTAACTCCATGCGGGGAAACTATCATGCGAAACTGGTTCGCTGTTTAAAAATGCATTGGCAAAAAAAATAAGAATGAAAAAAATATTGAACATATTATTTGAACATCGTACGCTTGACCGGGCCACTGCACGTGAAGTACTGGTAAATATATCGAGGGGAACTTATAACGACAGCGAAATATCCGCCTTCATCACGGTGTACCTTATGCGAAGTATTACTATTGAAGAATTACAGGGTTTCAGGGATGCCTTATTGGAACTTTGCCTGCCTCTTAACCTTAGCGGGTATTCCCTTCTGGATATTGTCGGAACCGGGGGCGATGGTAAAAACACCTTTAATATTTCCACATTAAGCAGCTTCATTGTGGCAGGTACAGGAAACAAAGTGGCCAAACATGGTAATTACGGGGCTACATCTGTAAGTGGTTCCTCTAACTTAATGGAAGAATTGGGGTATAAATTTACCACTGATACAGGCCGGTTGAAAAAAGAACTGGATGAGGCCGGAATTTGTTTTCTGCATGCACCCTTATTTCACCCTGCATTAAAAGCGGTGAGTGGGATCCGTAAAAACCTGGGTGTGCGTACGTTTTTTAATATGCTTGGTCCCCTCGTAAATCCTGCCCACCCCAGCTACCAGTTAATTGGAGTGTTTAATCTTGAAATGGCACGGATATATAATTATATGTTGCAGGCAGAAGAAACCTCATTTACCGTAATTCATAGCCTGGATGGATATGATGAAATATCTTTAACCGGTGACACCCGTGTAATTACCAACAAGGGCGAAAAAAATATGACTGCGGAAAGCCTGGGAAAGAGAACTGTTTTACCAGCTGATATTTTCGGGGGTAACAGTATAGAAGAAGCGGCCCGTATCTTTACAAAGATTATTAAAGGAGAAGGTTCATGGGCTCAAAACGCAGTGGTGATAGCAAATGCAGCAATGGCCCTTCATTCTATAGGCAAATACAGGGATTATGAAATCTGTTATCAATTAGCCGTAGAAAGCCTGGAGAGCGGGAAGGCCTTTCAAAGTCTCCAAAAAATTTTATTGTGATGAATATATTGAATGATATAGTGGCTACCAAGAAAGAGGAGATCGAGATAAGGAAGATCATGGTGCCTGTAGACCAGGTTATCAATAGTGTTCATTTTGATTTGCCGTGCCTGTCTATGGTTGAAAGTCTAAGCCGGCCAGGTGCTTCCGGAATTATTGCCGAGTTCAAACGCAAATCACCTTCCAAAGGGTATATTAATAAAACTGCCGATGTGGTTACTGTTACGGGGCAATATGCGGCTAACGGCGCCAGCGGAATATCAGTGCTTACCGATAAACTTTATTTTGGCGGAAGTTCTGAGGACCTGGTATCGGCCCGGGTTCACCAGGTGCCTATTTTACGGAAAGATTTTATTATAGACCCTTACCAGATTTTGGTAACGAAGGCTATGGGTGCAGACGTGGTGTTGCTTATTGCTGCTATTCTTTCACCAACAACTGTTAAAGATTTTGCTCAATCAGCGCATAAACTGGGTATGGAAGTATTACTGGAAATTCATGATGAATCAGAATTAGGTCATATTTGCGAAGAAGTGGATATGGTTGGCATTAACAACCGAAATTTGAACAACTTCAAGGTAAATATTACTCATTCACTGGCCTTAAGTATGAAACTGCCTGCCGGCAAAATTAAAGTGGCTGAAAGCGGGTTGGATAATCCGGCCACAATTCCTACCCTGCGAAAGGCCGGGTTTTCTGGTTTCCTGATAGGGGAAGCTTTTATGAGAGAAAACGAGCCAGGACAGGCACTAAAAAATTTTATAGAAAAAATAAATTAAGATGTATGAATATTAAAGTATGCGGTATCACCACATTGAAACAATTACAACAACTGGATGGGCTGGACGTAGATTTTGCGGGGCTGATATTTTTTAAGAACTCTCCCAGGTATGTAGGTAATAAATTGAATAAGGCAGATATCGCAGGTATTGACCTTGATATAAAAAAAGTCGGGGTCTTCGTGAATTCAGAATACGAGGAAATCATGCAGACGGTAGAAGACTATGGCCTTGACGTAGTGCAATTACATGGAGACGAGTCGCCCTATTTATGTGAACAGGTATCAAATGAAATTGAAGTGATCAAAGCTTTCCGGGTAGATAATTCAAGTGACATTACGATTGATTATATGGTGCAGGATTATGATGAAGTATGTGATTATTATATTTTCGATGCAGCAGCGAAAGATTCTTTTGGTGGAACAGGAGTTAAATTCAATTGGGAGAAGGTAGCAGAAAGTAAAATTGAAAAACCCTTTTTTCTTAGTGGCGGTCTAAGTCCGGAAGATGGAGCCCTGGTAAAGACTTTTAAGCACCCTGATTTTTTTGGAGTAGACCTTAACAGTCGGTTTGAAAAGGAACCAGGTATAAAAGATATGGGACTTATACTCCAGTTTATTCATTCTCTAAAAATGCCTGCATAATTAAGCCGAACCTTTTCAGAAATGATTGAAAACAATATTTTATGAAATCCCATTACGGTTTTGTTAACCCCGATAAGCATGGGTATTACGGGGAATTCGGCGGCGCTTTCATCCCTGAAATGCTGGTGCCGAATGTAGAAGAATTAAGAAAGAAATACCTTAAGATTACGGGTTCTGCTTCTTTTAAAAAAGAATTTTTTTACCTGCTGAAAGAATATGCCGGCCGGCCAACCCCGCTGTATTATGCTGAAAGGTTGAGCAAGATGTACAATACCAACGTGTATCTTAAGCGGGAAGATCTTTGCCATACCGGGGCACATAAAATAAACAACACTATAGGCCAGGTTATATTGGCGGAACACCTGGGTAAAAAAAGGATAATTGCCGAAACAGGCGCCGGGCAGCACGGTGTGGCCACTGCCACAGTTTGTGCTTTAAAAGGGTTGGAGTGTATCGTGTACATGGGAGAGAAGGACATTGCCCGCCAGGCACCAAACGTGGCCAGGATGAAGATGCTTGGCGCCACCGTTATACCCGCTACGAGCGGCAGTAAAACGCTGAAAGATGCTACCAACGAAGCTATCCGCGATTGGATAAATCATCCGGCCGATACGCATTATATTATTGGCAGTGTAGTAGGGCCGCATCCATATCCAGATATGGTTGCACGGTTTCAATCTGTTATCAGTAAAGAAATTACAAAACAATTAAAACAGGTTACTGGAAATCCCCTACCCACACACGTTATTGCATGCGTAGGAGGAGGGAGTAATGCTGCCGGGGCTTTTTATCATTTCATGGAAGAGAAGAAAGTACATCTGGTGGCTGTAGAAGCAGCCGGTTGCGGAATAGATAGCGGTATGTCAGCGGCCACTACCCGGTTAGGCAGCCAGGGAATACTTCATGGCAGCAAAAGCCTGTTAATGCAAACGCCCGACGGCCAGGTAACGGAGCCGCATAGTATATCAGCAGGCCTGGATTACCCGGGAATCGGCCCAATGCATGCCAACCTTTTCGTAAAACAACGGGCCCGTTTTATGAGCGCCACGGATAACGATGCACTCGACGCCGCATTCCTGCTGGCACGTGCTGAAGGAATTATCCCTGCGCTCGAAACCGCCCATGCAATCGCGGTATTGAAAGAAATTAAATTCAATAAGGATGATGTAGTTATTATTTGCCTGAGCGGCAGGGGAGATAAGGATATGGATACTTACATGAAGCAACTGGATAAAGCCTCAAACAGCATTAATGAAAAATAACTTAGATACAGTTTTTGGCAAAAATAAATCCCTCTTGAACATATTCTGTACGGCAGGTTTCCCAAACTTAAACAGTACGGGAGAAGTGATACTTGCCTTGCAGGATAATGGAGTAGATATGATCGAAATCGGCATGCCGTACAGTGATCCTGTGGCCGATGGTCCGCTGATACAGGAAAGCAACCGGTGGCCCTGCTTAACGGGATGACATTAGATATTCTTTTTAACCAGCTTCGCGAAATCCGCCCACAGGTTCAGGTGCCGGTGATATTGATGGGGTATTTTAACCCGGTACTCCAGTATGGTGTAAATGCTTTTTGCGAGGCTGCAGCCGAAGCCGGGGTGTCAGGGGTTATTATACCTGATCTCCCTTCTTATGAATATGAGAAGTTATACATGAAGCTCTTCCGCAAACATAATCTTCACTTTATTTTCCTCGTCACACCGGGAATAAGTAAAGAACGGTTAAAGCAGGCTGATAAGTCGAGTTCAGGATTTTTATACGCAGTCTCATCCGCTGCCACCACAGGACGGGAGACGCCTGAAATGAACACCAGCCTGTCTTTCCTGGATAAAGTAAAACTTAAAAACCCTGTTATGGTGGGCTTCGGAATAAAAGACAAGGCAGGATTTGAAGCAGCCTGTGCGCATGCTGACGGTGCCATTATTGGAAGTGCTTTTATTAAAGCCCTGCAAAAAGATCCGGATATTAAGCGCACGACTGCGGACTTCATAAAAAATATACGTCCTTAAAGCTTTCCCAAAATTATCTATTAGCGCAGGGAGCGCACCTTTTAAAGCAATGAAAGTATTAAATTGCACCATTAATATTTAATATGAAATTAATTTACCTTTTATTATTAGCCATGCCTTTTGCCGGGTCGGCCCAGACCAAAACAAAGACCAAAACCAAAAATGGTGGTGAAAAAATTAAGATAGTAACAATGGATGCGGCAGCCGGCAGTTATACCATATCAGGTTCTGTCACAGGTTATCCGGACGGAACTGTAGTTGATCTTTTAAATGGATACAATGGCTCTCCTGAAGCATCCACACAGATTACTAATAACAGGTTTTCTTTCGCAGGTAAGGCAGAACAGCCTGATCTCAAAGCTGTGTCCTTCAACAAGCAGGCACCTTATATAATTTTCTTCTTAGATAACAGCCAGGTTAAAATAACCGGTTCAAAAGATACAATTGAACAGGCAAGGGTAACCGGATCAGTGGCGAACGATCAATACATTATTTTTACCGGGCTTACCAAACCATACCAACAACTCTTTGTACCTGATGCCCAGGTTGATCCGCAGACAGGTAAAAATGCAGCTAAAGTGATTGAGGGTTTTGTAAAGAACTATCCGGGGTCGCATGTGGCTCCCCTGGCTATATTGCGCCAGTTCCAGGTAAGCCCTGATCCAGTGAAAATGGAAGAGTTATACAATTTATTGTACCCGGAGGTGAAAGCTACCCCGATCAGCCAGTACATTGCCCAACAGGTTGCAGAAGCTAAGAAAAATCCGGTAGGAAAAATACTTCCTGATTTTATCCAGGATGATACCAACGGTAAAGCAGTTTCACTTTCCTCTTTACGCGGCAAATATGTATTGGTAGATTTCTGGGCCAGTTGGTGTGGGCCATGCAGGCAGGAGAACCCCAATGTAGTCAGCGTATATCAAAAGTATAAAAAAAAAAATTTCACCGTCCTGGGTGTGTCACTTGATAAATCCCGGCAACCCTGGCTGGATGCAATCCAGGCTGATAAATTAACCTGGCAGCACGTAAGCGATCTGAAAGGCTGGCAAAATGCAGTAGCACAGCAATACGAGATTTATAGTATCCCGCAGAATTTTCTGTTAGATCCTGCCGGTAAGGTTATAGCTAAAAATCTTCGTGGGTCTGCGCTTGAGCAGGCACTTGCTTCCCTGATAAAATAGGAGTGAAGTTATCTACGGTTGTCCGGTATAGGTAGTATGTAATTTCCTTTTATAAAGCTGGACTGTGTTCTCCAGGCCCAGGTAAATGGCATCTGATATCAGGGCATGCCCGATAGAAACTTCAAGGAGTCCATCAATATTTTCTGCAAAGTATTCCAGGTTTACTAATGACAGGTCATGCCCGGCATTTATACCTAAACCAATTTCACGGGCCACGTTAGCCGCATGTATAAAGGGAGCAATGGCTTCTTTTTTCTGACCGTTGGCATAGGCATCTGCATAGCTTTCCGTATATAATTCAACCCGGTCTGTGCCCGTGGCATGCGCTCCCCTGATCATGGCTTCATCCGGTTCCACAAAAATAGAAACCCTGATTCCCTTCTCTTTAAAAGCACCAATACAAGCGGTGAGGAATTCCTGGTGTGCAATAGTATCCCAGCCATGATTACTGGTGAGTTGTCCTGAAACGTCCGGCACCAGCGTAACCTGGGTAGGAGTATTGGCCATTACAAGGTCTATGAATTTTTGTTCCCGGGGGTTGCCTTCTATATTAAATTCAGTTGTAATGACCTTTTTTAAAGCAAATACATCATCGTACCGTATATGCCTTTCATCAGGGCGGGGATGAATGGTGATACCATCAGCGCCAAAGCGTTCCAGGTTAGCGGCAGCCTCCAAAAGATCCGGGTTATTTCCACCACGGGAATTGCGCAAGGTTGCCAACTTGTTGATGTTAACTGAAAGTTTGGTCAATGATCTCATGATTTATTAAAACGGGAATTCGATATGATAAATCTTAGGCCACAGTTTCCCTGTTATATATACATTATCGGAAAGAGGGTCATAAGCAATACCGTTTAATACATCTGCCCGCGGATTTTTTGAATGAATTTCATC
>JBKJUT010000070.1:0-8520 GCA_046590515.1 Ferruginibacter sp. | reverse complement strand
ATAAAACCCTCTTACCATACGCGAGGGTTTTATTTGATGAAGTACAAATCAATTTCGTAAAAGGAAATTGCTATGGCGTAATCGGCGCCAATGGAGCCGGCAAGTCTACCTTTCTTAAAATAATAAGCGGTGAAATTGAGCCAAATAAAGGTAGTGTGGACATTACGCCCGGAGAGCGCATGGCGGTACTGAATCAGAACCAGTTTGCTTTTGATGAAGAAACAGTATTGAACACAGTAATGATGGGGCATAAGAAGATGTGGGATGTGATGCATACGAAGGATGCATTATATATGAAGGAAGATTTCACTGAAGCGGACGGGATTAAAGCCGGGGAACTGGAACACGAATTTGGTGAAATGGGTGGTTATACTGCCGAAAGCGATGCAGCCACTTTTTTAAGTGAACTGGGTGTGAAAGATGAACTGCACCAGGTGCTTATGAAAGATATCAGTGCTAACCTGAAGGTAAGGGTATTGCTGGCACAAGCGTTGTTTGGAAACCCGGATATACTTTTATTAGATGAACCTACCAACAACCTTGATGTTGAAACTATAAGCTGGCTGGAAAATTTCCTGGCCGATTACCAGAATATAGTATTAGTGGTTAGTCATGACCGGCATTTTCTTGATGCAGTATGCACCCACGTAGCTGACGTAGATAAGAACAAAATTAAAGTGTATACAGGTAACTATTCCTTCTGGTACGAAAGTTCACAGTTAGCAGCGCGACAGGCATCAGACAAAAACAAAAAACAGGAGGAGAAGAAAAAAGACCTGCTGGAATTTATAGCCCGTTTCAGCGCCAATGCATCAAAATCAAAGCAGGCTACTTCACGAAAGAAGGCTTTGGATAAACTGGTGTTTGAAGATATTACTGCCAGTAACCGTAAATACCCGGGTATCATTTTTAAGCAGGAGCGTGAGGCAGGGAATGATATTCTGAAAATTGAGAACCTGTCAAAAGTCACAGATGGCAAAACCATCTTCAGCAAGGTGAATTTTGATATGCAGAAAGGGCAGAAGATTGCTTTTTTAAGCCGTGATCCGATAGCCTTAACTTCATTTTTCGAATTGATCAATGGCAGGGTAAAGCCGGATACCGGCACGTATGAATGGGGTACTACTATCACTACCGCCTACCTGCCAAATGACAACAGTGAATATTTTGAAGGAAGCCAGTTGAACCTGATGGATTGGTTACGTCAATATGTACCGCCTTATGTGAAAGATGTGGATGAGGATTTCCTGCGTGGATTTTTAGGAAAGATGCTTTTTAGTGGCGACGAAATTCTGAAAAAAACATCCGTGCTCAGCGGGGGCGAAAAAGTCAGGTGTATGTTGAGTAAAATGATGATACAAAATCCTAATGTGCTTATCCTGGATGAACCTACCAACCACCTGGACCTGGAAAGTATTATTGCATTTAATAACAGTATGATCGAATTTACAGGTACTCTTTTATTTACTACCCATGATCACCAGTTCATGCAGACAGTAGCCAACCGGATCATAGAGCTGACGCCAAAAGGAATGATCGATAAGCTTATGACTTATGATGAGTACCTTGCAGATGAGCGGGTAAAACTGATACGCGAAGAATTATATAGTTAATAGTGTGGGAAGAAAAATTTACCCTTTTTATTTATAATGTGTTCATGGCATGATTTTTCCACGTCTTGAGTCAAACAAATCAATTACAATGAAAACTAAACTGTTATCCTTTACCCTGGCTATGTTGCTGGTAATAGGAAGTGCTACTGCACAAAAACATTCTACCGATTACAAAACTGCCTTAGGTGTAAAATTCTACCCGGGTGCAGTTACATTAAAGCATTTTGTGAATGACAAAGCTGCATTGGAAGGATTGGCCTATTTCTACAACAATGGTACCCGTATCACCGGTTTGTATGAATTTCATTTTAAACTGGCAGAGCCCAGTGGGTTGAAGTGGTATGTAGGACCCGGTGCGCACGTTGGTTTTTACAATTCCAAGTATGGCGGCGGAACGTCTGTCGGCATTGATGGAGTGTTAGGTTTGGACTACAAAATCAAATCTGCACCTATTAACCTGTCGATTGACTGGCAGCCGTCATTTGAATTTGGTAATTATTATGGAAACGGTTTTGGTGGTAGCTGGGGTGGCCTGGCCATTCGCTACGTTTTATAATTTCGACATAATCTGTAAAGAGTCCTGCACCATGTGCAGGACTTGTTTTTTTGGCTTATGAAACAAAAGGTTACTTCCTTTCTTGATTTTTTTTATCCTCCTTTCCGGAAAGTGATGCCATTGCAGACATTCAGGTATGCAGTATGCGGAGGCACAAATACTTTAATGGGTTTATGTATTTATGCCCTAAGCCTCCACTTTCTTTTTAATAATAAGATATTTCATTTTGGCCTGGGTGCACTTAAGCCTCATAACGCAGCATTATTTCTTTCTTCCTGTATCGTTTTTATAACAGGATTTCTGCTTAATAAGTACGTGGTATTTGTGGGTTCCAATCTTCGTGGACGGATACAACTTTTCCGGTATTTTCTGTCATTTGCTTTTAACCTGGTCATTAATTATTTCCTTCTCAAATTACTTGTGGAATATCTGCGGTGGGATCCGCTACTCAGCCAGGTGCTGACTACTGCTATTATTATTGCCATCAGTTATATGACACAAAAGCACTTTAGTTTCCGGGTGCGTGCCATTAAATAGAGTCTTCTGCGCCTTTTTTTGCGTTCGTCATGTATAAGTCTGCCATTTTTTCACCTTGCACCTGTTGGCACAATGATTGACAACTTCTTATATAAATAATTAAACATTATCGACATGGGAAAAATAATCGGAATAGACCTGGGAACGACAAATAGCTGTGTGGCTGTAATGGAAGGAAATGAGCCTGTAGTAATACCTAATGAAGAAGGGCGCAGGACAACCCCTTCCGTAGTGGCATTCCTGAAAAACGGGGAAAGAAAAGTAGGCGATCCTGCCAAAAGACAGGCGATCACCAATCCTCAGAATACCATTACCAGTGTAAAGCGTTTTATGGGACGCCAGCACAATGAAGTGACAGAAGAGATCAGTCACTGGAGTTATAAAATTGTAAAAGGTGACAATAATACGGTGCGTATAGACATTGACGGCAGGATGTACACTCCGCAGGAAATAAGTGCCATGGTATTGCAGAAAATGAAAAAAGTGGCTGAGGATTATCTCGGAACCTCAGTAACCGAGGCCGTGATAACAGTGCCTGCTTATTTTAATGATGCACAACGCCAGGCTACTAAAGAAGCAGGTGAAATTGCCGGTCTGTCTGTTAGAAGAATCGTGAATGAGCCTACTGCCGCTGCATTGGCCTATGGCTTAGATAAAAAGGGAAAAGACCAGAAGATTGCTGTGTTTGATCTTGGTGGCGGAACCTTTGATATTTCAGTGCTTGAACTTGGAGACGGTGTGTTTGAAGTGAAGTCTACTAACGGTGATACTCACCTCGGTGGTGATGACTTTGATAAAGTGATTATGGACTGGCTTGCAGATGAATTTAAAAGTGATGAAGGTATAGACCTGCGTAAAGATCCTATGGCGCTCCAGCGTTTAAAAGAAGCAAGTGAAAAAGCCAAGGTAGAATTGTCGTCAAGTAATGAAACAGAAATAAACCTGCCTTACGTTACAGCAGTAGATGGTGTTCCAAAACACCTGGTAAAAAAACTGACCAAGGCAAAGTTTGAACAGCTTGCAGATAAACTTTTTGAGCGTTGCTTAAAGCCATGTGAACAGGCCCTGAAAGATGCCGGTTTATCTACCTCGCAGATTGATGAAGTGATTCTTGTTGGTGGAAGCACCCGTATACCTAAAGTGCAGGAAATTGTAGAAAAGTTTTTTGGTAAGAAAGCGAACCGCAGTGTAAACCCGGATGAAGTGGTGGCTATAGGTGCTGCTATTCAAGGTGCTGTATTAAGCGGTGATATTAAAGATGTATTATTACTCGATGTGACCCCGTTAAGCCTGGGTATCGAAACAATGGGTGGTGTAATGACCCGTCTGATCGAATCTAATACTACCATTCCTTCTAAGAAATCAGAGACCTTCAGTACAGCCAGCGATAACCAGCCGGGCGTACAGATTCATGTATTGCAGGGAGAGCGGCCATTAGCCAACCAAAACAAAAGTTTAGGAATGTTTAACCTGGATGGAATCCCCCCTGCGCCCCGCGGCGTGCCACAGGTAGAAGTGACATTTGATATAGATGCCAACGGTATCCTGCATGTGAGTGCCAAAGATAAAGGCACAGGAAAGGAACAAAAGATCCGGATCGAAGCAGGCAGTGGTTTAAGCAAAGAGGAAATTGAAAAGATGAAATCTGAAGCCAAAGCCAATGAAGCCACTGATAAGATCGAAAAAGAAAAGATTGAAAAAATCAACCAGGCCGACAGTTTAATTTTCCAGACTGAAAAGCAGTTAAAAGAATTTGGAGATAAGATTTCTGCAGATAAGAAAGGTCCGATTGAAGCAGCGCTTGAAAAATTAAAAGAGGCGCATAAGTCGCAGGATGTCGCACAGATAGATACAGCGGTTAACGAGATGAACGAAGCGTGGAAGACAGCCAGTGAAGAAATGTACAAAGGCAGCCAGGAAGGTGCAGGTGAAGCTCAACCAGGTGCTGAACCAACCGGAGATAGCCAGCAGGAAGCCGCCGGTGAAAGCGGGGAAAATGTAACAGACGCAGAATTTGAAGAAGTTAAATAAATCCGGTAAATAAAAAAAAGGCCGTTCCTGACAGGGAGCGGCCTTTTTTTATTAATATTTTAGTGGCATAAAAAACCCCCAAACAAGGGGTTATAGCCAGGTTATTTTACATCAGGTCCATTGCCAGTGCAAAGAAAGTAACATTAAATGGCAGAATCATGGAGCAGTAACCTCCCGCAAAAGCATAAGTGATAAAAAATACTGCAACTGA
The DNA here is from genome assembly GCA_046590515.1 of Ferruginibacter sp. Taxonomy (GTDB): domain Bacteria; phylum Bacteroidota; class Bacteroidia; order Chitinophagales; family Chitinophagaceae; genus Ferruginibacter. The sequence continues at coordinate 3,572 of JBKJUT010000070.1, read as the reverse complement.
TATGAAAAACAATATCCAGTAAATCCCTCTTGATTTCTTCATGGTTTCCATGCTGATTTTAATTTTGGCAAATATAAGGCAGAACGATTTAAGTATAAAAACAAATAAACTAGTGGCATTCTACTTAAATTGCCAACTCAATCGGACTTATGTTACTTCATTTTTATATAAAATTTTCTTCCCGTTACGGCGATAATTTACAATTGAATTTTCATGCTGAAAACGGAGCTGAAATTACCAGTTTTCCTCTGTCGTACCTGGATGATGAATATTGGGATCTTGAAGTAAATGTTTCACAACTTCCACAACAGGACCAGTTAATATACTCAGTTATTTACCAGCCGGAACACGGACCATCTTCTATTTTGATCAATCAAAGGATAGTCGACCTTAAAAAGGTGAAACGCAATCACGTTCAGGTAATTGATGGGGCTGTAAAAGAAGAATTATTTCAAAAGGTATTTCATACGACTCCCTTTGAAAGGTTATTCGCCGGCAAGAAAACTAAAAGAGGGAAAGCACCGGAAAAAGACCCTGATATTATTTTTAAAGTGAAGGTGCCACCACTTGCAGAAAATATGGTGGTATGCCTGTTGGGATCTTCCCGTAAACTTAAGGAATGGAAAGAACACAAACCATTGTTATTGCAATTAAAGGGAGATACCTGGAGTACCAGGTTAAACCTGGCAAAAGAAAGCTATCCATTGGAATATAAATTTGGAATTTACGATACCGAGCAGAAGAAAGTACTTGAATACGAAGAAGGTGACAACAGGATATTAAAAACCGCTTCGTCAAAAGATCAGTTGTCTATTTTCCATGCCTCACCGGAATTAAATGCAGGGAAATGGAAAGGAGCAGGAGTAAACATTGCGGTTTCGGCTATACGCACTGAACAAACCTGGGGGATAGGGGATTTTACCTCCCTGCATCAATTGGTTGATTGGTCCCGGAAAACAGGGATGCGGATGATTCAGTTATTGCCACTCAATGATACTTCCGCTACTTTAACCAAAAAAGATTCTTACCCTTACGCACCAATCTCCGTATTTGCCCTGCACCCTTTATACCTGAACGTGCAAAAACTGGCTACGGCCTTTGGAGTAGAACTGGCATTGGAAACACTGGAACAGATACATGAACTTAATGCGTTGCCCTACCTGGATTATGAAAAAGTACTGCAATTGAAAATGCAGGTAATCCGTGAACTGTATGCCATCGAAAAGCAATCTTTTAAAGATGATTTCGCCTGGTTTGAATTTTTTGACCTCAACAGGCACTGGCTTGTACCGTATGCTGCCTTCTGTTTTTTAAGAGATAAGTACGGCACAGCTGACGTGATGGAATGGAAGGATTCAGCCATTTATAATGAAGCGCAGGTGCAGGAAATGGTGAGCCCCGATAACGCGCATTATGATGACATTGCCCTGCATTATTTTATACAATACCATCTGCATCTTCAATTAAAAGATGCCACTGATTATGCACATAAACATGAAGTATTTATTAAAGGAGATTTGCCGATAGGTGTAGGAAGGTGCAGCGTGGATACCTGGATGTTCCCGAATTTATTTCACCTGGGAATGCAGGCCGGCGCACCACCCGACGCTTTTTCAACCAATGGTCAAAACTGGAATTTTCCCACTTATAACTGGAGCGCTATGGGCGCAGATAATTATGCCTGGTGGCGGCAGCGTATGGAGCACATGGAAAATTATTTTGATGCAGTCAGGATTGACCATGTACTGGGTTTTTACAGGATATGGAGTATTCCCCTGGAAAGTGCAGATGGAATTCTTGGCAGGTTTGAACCGGCTATTCCACTTTACCGGGACCAATTTGAAGGAACGGGCCTGTATTTTAACGAGGACCGTTTTTGCCGTCCATATATCAATGATGATTTGCTTAGCCATTGGTTTGGCGAACGTAAAGATTGGGTGAAAGATACGTTTATGTATGGCGGGCACATAAAGGAAGAATTTGCTTCACAGCAAAAGGTGATTGCTTATTTCAAAAAGAATTCTTTACACCATGACCTTGAGCGGGGGATATTAAACCTGCTTACAAATGTGATCTTATTAAAAGACCCGGTGCAGGGAGCTTTTCACTTCCGTATAAATATGTTTAATACGGATTCTTACAAAAACCTGCCCTTTCATGAGCAACAAAAACTGGAAGGTTTATACCATGCTTACTTCTTTCAAAACCAAAATCAACTTTGGGATGAAGAGGGGCGCCGTAAACTAACGGCATTGCGTAATTGTACCCGTATGCTCTTATGTGCAGAGGACCTGGGCATGGTTCCGGAAATGGTAGAGGGCATGTTAAACGAGATGCAGATACTATCCCTGCAGGTACAACGGATGCCAAAATCATCAGCAGACCAGTTCTCACATCCACGCAATGCTTCTTACCTGAGTGTGGTAACTCCTTCTACCCACGACATGAGTACCATACGCGAATGGTGGGAGGAAGACAAGGAGGTTACCCGTCAGTTTTTCAATAATTTATTGGGCTTGCAGGGTGATGCACCATCCTATTGTGAACCCTGGATTGGCCGGGAGATAATTAAACAACACCTGCAGTCCCCGGCTATGTGGAGCGTATTTCTTCTTCAGGATTTACTGGCATGCAGCGAAGAGCTTCGACGCGAAGATCCCCGTCAGGAAAGGATCAATGATCCTTCGAACCCTGATCATACCTGGGATTACAGGATGCACCTTACCCTGGAAAAATTGATCGAAAGCAAAAATTTTTCCTCATCGCTTAAAACACTGGTTACCGAACAAGGCAGATAATTATGCATGTCAATTACAAAACTTATTCACTGCCTTTTGTGCATCCTTTTACGATTTCAAAAGGAACCAAATCTACCCAACCCACATTTATTGTTGAGTTGAACCACTTTGGTATTAAAGGTTACGGGGAGGCCCCCGCCATTTCATATTATAACATTCCCGTAGAAAAAATGGTGGCTGATCTTGAAGCTAAAAGACCCTTTCTTGAAAAGTTTGCATTTTCCGACCCGGAGCGTTATTGGCATTACCTGCATCATCTTTTCCCACACAATTCTTTCCTGGTTTGTGCCCTGGATATGGCCGGCTGGGATATTTTTGGAAAAATAAAACGTAAACCGCTTTACCAGCTTTGGGATCTTGATACAGCCAAAGCACCGCTTACCGATTACACCCTTGGCTTTGATACGATTGAAAAAATGCTGGAAAAGCTTGATGAAAGACCCTGGCCCATTTATAAGATAAAAGTAGGTGTGGAAGGTGATGTAAAGAGGGTAGCAGCTATAAGGAAAAAAACGAATTCTATATTACGGGTAGACGCGAATGGTGGCTGGAGCCGCGAAGAAGCATCAGAAAAAATTAAACAGTTAAAAGATCTTGACGTGCAATTGATAGAACAACCGCTGGCAAAAGATGATTGGGAAGGAATGAAAATGTTGTTTGAGACTTCACCCTTGCCGTTAATTGCAGATGAATCCTGTGTGGCGGAAGCCGATGTCATGAAATGTTACAACCACTTTCATGGTATTAACATTAAGCTCACTAAATGCAGTGGTA
>JBKJUT010000279.1:0-9499 GCA_046590515.1 Ferruginibacter sp. | reverse complement strand
CTTCTATCCAGGTTAGTAGTATAATTCCCGTTTGCGATGAAAGTAATGCCGCGGGTCGGCAGCACTGAATCATTTACAGCCTGGTATAAATAGGAGAGGTTCAATCCACCATATTTTTGAACCGAGTAAAGATCATTCGTGGTAGGCACCGGGTATTTTGCGATATAACGCCCGGTGTCATTCTGAATTTTTACTGTTTGAAAGAAGGGATGGAAACTGATTTTTTGCCGGTTATTAATAATTCTTTCCAGGCCTGGTGAAGCTATAAACTGGCTGGTCCGCATCCTGTAATAATCGCGGACAGTAGTAAGTAAAGGAGTATTATTTCCTAACCCATAATAATTGGTCCAGCGGATAAAATCATAATTAAGTAACAGGTTCCCGTTCCATTTGCCCAGGAGACGGGTGTATTCAGATTTATAGGTAGTGCTGAATGCTTTTTGGGTGACTGAATATTTGACATCGAGATAGTGAGAGTAACCAAAGGGTTGTTTACGCCACCGGTGCTTCTGGATTAAATAAGCCAGCCCAACATAAAATTTGTCTTCACTGTTATAAAAAGCAATGGGCCTTATAGAACTTTTATCTGTAGCGGGGGCATCAAAAGTAAATGCATGTACTGCAGTGTCATTCGACAATTTCAATGAAACATCTTTCGCATTACTGAAATCATTATCCCAGTTATCGTAAATTTTAGTATTGCCTCGACCGTTAGATACATGAGATTGTGCGAAATATGCATCTTTCCCTGGCCCACCCACCAATCTGAGTGGGATTGCTCTCGAAACATTTCCTGTTACCCTGAATGAATCCTGTCCATCAATACCATATATCCTGATTTCATTTGTTTCAGAAGGAAAGAAAATGCGGTGGTATATTGGCTGGGATTTTACATTGCCGGCTTTAGTTATCTTATACACATTTACTTCAGTGATTGAATCTGACCGTGTTATTTCAAAAAATTCATGTTTTTGAGAGCCGGTGATTTCTACTTCTTTAGCCAATATCCGGTAATAGTCTTGTGCATATTGGGGCAGCAGATTTCTTCTGGACTTTAATTTGGCTGCAATGCCAGGACCGGAGATAGGATACACTTCAGGTGGCAGTTGTAGGATGGCCTGGTCTATTACTTCATCTGTAAGCCTGTTTTTTAAATCCTGGGCTATTTCCAACCATTGAGCCAGGTTTAATTTATTGGTAAGATGATAATCCAGTTTGCGCGCAGTAAAGTTGTAATTTTTAATATCCTTGATGGTATAATCAAAGGATTGCAGGTGTTTGGCCCCGCTAAGCGGTATCAAAAGTTTGAGCATTTTTCCGTCAAAGAGGGTATAAGCCTGGTCCCTGTCCCTGGGAATAGGTTTGTATATTGTTTTATTATCATCTTTAAATTTACCCCACCTCCATTGGTCATCATGCCGGCCCCAGTCCCCGATAAACATATCAAACAGCCGGGAGCGGAGAAACAAGGCCTGGTCTACTGATACATCATTATCCTCATAAAGTTTTTCCAGCATTTTATCTGTACCGGAAATTTGTGAAGGATTGCCGAAATTGTCTGCCGTTTCCCAGTTCTCATCCGGGCGTTGTTCAAAAAGATACAAGGTATTTCCTGCTACATCATTAAATGTCCCTAATGCAGGTTGAGTAGGTATATAATAAAATTTGGGATTTGTGTGGTATATCTTTGCAGCTTCTGCCATTTGAGGAATGGTTACCGCACTGTAAGGATGCCCGATAGTTACCTGGTCATCAACCATACTCTCAATAAAAGTTCCCTGGTATATTTCAGGTAATGCCCTGCCAAAAGATTTGTCTACACTGCGAAGCACGTATTCGCGGTTATTTTTATCATGTAATTTGACAGATTTACTTTGACGTCCACCACCTTCTTCGTAGGGAGTAAGACCTCCTGCCAGGGTATCCAGGTAGGCTTTTCTAAACGTAACCCGTGTATGCCATTCAGGACGGTAATGCACACCCCATCTTTTCTGGTAACCTTTGCTTTTTTTATATTTTTCAGAAGCCTTCATGGTGATAGTAGAGGACTGCTGAGCTGAAGCAGGAAAAGATACCAAAATGCCTAAAATAAGTGCCAGGCAACCTAAGGCCCATGATTGTTGGGGGGAACCTAATTTAATATACATAGACACACTTACATAAAAATAATGCCAGAGGGAAAAGCAGGGTTAATCGAACAGGTATTAATAATCGATAATACCCTCCTGGATTATCCGGGATGCAGGCAGGGTGGCGATTATATACTGCTTTGTTGAAAATATTTGATAAGCCAACTTTCACTGGCAGGGATAATCCAAAGGGTTTCGAGTTGTTCCCTGGTGAGTACCGTATTATTAAAATAGGGAGTATTTGGGGAAATGAATTTGTTTTCAATAGCATACTTCAGTTGAGCCAGCGGAACCAGTTCTACTTTGTCTTTTACAATAAACGCCAGGTTTTGGCGGTCGAAAAGCTCCACATTATACCTGTTGCCTATCTCTTTTATAAGGCGGACAGAGCTGTCAGTACTGCAACCACTCACCCCTGTAGCAGCTTCATCTGCCATTAACACAATGAACCGGCCATAAAACAGGTGAGCTGATCCTTTTACAGGTGCGCCATGACTTTTCCAATTGGTGGAGAAATCATTCAGCATATCCTCCATTTCAAGGGCTTCACTGATTAGAAACATCCGGCTGCTCTGGTAAATCCATACCCGGGAGGCAGGAGCAAAATCTGCAGGAAGATGTGGTTTAATATCAAGATCCATTTGCCAAAATTATAAATTGTATAGTTGGCTATAATGCGGAAGCTACCAGTTCGGCAATATCCATTACAGCTACCTCATTTTCTTTTTCTTCGTTTTTTACTCCGTCAGTTAACATGGTATTGCAAAATGGGCAGGCAGATGCAATGATGGTAGCTCCCGTAGCCAGGGCTTCCCTGCTGCGTTCGATGTTTATTCGTATATCTCCTTTTTCTTCCTCCTTAAACATCTGGGCGCCCCCGGCTCCGCAACACAGTCCATTGCTGCGGCACCTTTTCATTTCTACCAACTCTGCATCCAGCGATTCGAGTACCTTCCTGGGAGCATCATAAATGCCGTTTGCCCGTCCCAGGTAACAACTGTCGTGGTAGGTTATTTTCTTTCCTTTAAATCCACCCTCCTCACGCATCACAATCTTTCCTTCATCTATAAGTTGTTGCAGGAACACAGCATGATGAATGACAGTATAATTTCCGCCCAGGGCCGGGTATTCATTTTTAAATATATTAAAACAATGCGGGCAGGCTGTAACGATAGTTTTAATCCCATATCCATCCAATACCTGTATATTCTGGTAAGCCATCATCTGGAACATGAATTCATTACCTGCACGCCGGGCCGGGTCACCTGTACACATCTCTTCCTTTCCTAATATGGCATAACTGACTCCTACCTTTTCCAGTATGGTCACAAAGGCTTTGGTGATCTTCTGTGCACGCTGGTCAAAGCTACCACTGCAACCTACCCAAAACAACACATCCGGGCTTTCGCCTTTAGCTCTCATCTCCGCCATTACAGGAATTTGCATACTTGCTGTTTTTTATATGAACAAAGTAAACCACAATTTATGATTGATGTTTGATGTAAGGGGATTATTTTTGCAAATTATATTCATTTGAAAAACATCATACATAAAATAACCAATTGGGAAGCCTGGCCATTTAAACTGATCTATGCGCCCCTTGTTCCAATATGGATATGGTATGCTATCCGGTCAAAATCTGTCTGGTTTTTTACGCCCAGCAATCCCAAACTTACTTTCGGAGGTATGGATGGCGAACCCAAAAAAGAGATGTATGATCTTTTACCGGTTGATTATTATCCCGCCACGTTCAATGTCTTACCCGGGGAGTCCTTTACAGTAATTCAGGAGAGGTTAGAAGCAAAAAAAATAAAGTATCCGCTTATTGTAAAGCCGGAAATCGGCGGGCAGGGAATTCTTTTCCGTAAACTGGATAATGATAACGAATTACAGCAATACCATGCCCAGGTGCCGGTTGAGTATATTATCCAGGAAATGGTGCATTACCCTATGGAAGTAAGTGTTTTTTATATCCGCCACCCCAGGGAGCAATCAGGTAAAATAACAGGTTTCCTTCATAAAATTCCATTACATGTAATTGGCAATGGCAGGCACACCCTGGAACAACTGGTGGTTGAGCATCCTAAAGCCGGGAAACGCCTGGCCGAAATTAAAAGCAAACACAAAGAAAACTGGAATAATGTAATTCCTGATGGTGAAAAATATCCTTTGAGCTATGCGGCCAACCATAACCGTGGTGCTCATTTTGTTGATCTTAAATCAGAGATAGACGGGCAATTGGTTGAAGTATTCGATAAAATCAGCCACCGCATCAACGATTTTTTTTATGGCCGGTATGATATAATGTGCAATAGTGTGGCAGACCTGAAAAACGGTAAGAATTTTTCCATACTCGAATACAATGGCTGTGGTGCCGAGCCTAATCATTTTTATGATACCGGCTATTCCCTGTTGGGAGCTTACAGGGAGATTCTTCGTCACTGGAAAGACCTGCATGCTATCAGCGAATACAACCGCAGCCAGGGAGTGAAGCCCTGGCCTTATAAGATGGGGCGCACTTATCTCAAAAAAACCAACCTCCTTTTCCGGCGTATGCGTGAAGCGGATGCCCGTATATCCTGATGCTGCTAATAGTTCTTCCCGTGTGTGGCTGCTACCAGCTTCCTTGCCAATGAAGGAAAATTCTTTAATAACCTGATAAATATTTCACTTAACCACATTTTGCCGAAAAACCGCTGGATGACCCTGCCCACCATAAGCCTCGAGCCAAATGTCACATTCCATTCCCTTGTATAACCGCTTTCCATAATTGCCCGGCTGACTTTATTTTCCAGGAATAATGTAATATGCCTGGCTGCAATCTTCCCCCCATTCATTGCCATACTCATGCCGTTGCCGCAAAGCGGGGTGATCATTCCTGCCGCATCACCAACCAGCAATACATGATTTTCTACCTGGCTTTTTTTATGAAAAGATACCTGGGAAATAGATAATGGCTGGCTGTATAAAAATGCGCTTTGAGAAAATATATTTTCCAGGTGGGGGTTGGCGACTAAAATTCTTTTCTCCAACATCGCAATTGAACCGCTCTCCACAAGATTTTTAGCATTTGTCAGGTAGCAGATACAGGTTTTACCTTCTTCAATATTGGAAATTCCGCAATAACCATCTTTAAAATTATGCAGGCTGATGGTGCCGGTATCTACTGCTGCCATCGCATGGTATTTAACGCCTACATAGTTGTTTAATTTATCTTTACCCCGGCGCAGAAATCGCCGCTTCCATTTCACATCTATATTACTTCTTTTTCCAAAAGTGCCACAGCTTACCTGCGCCTGGAATTGCCCTAAGGTAGTGTGTAATGCAAATGCTCCGTTTTGAAATTGCACGTCTTCCACTTTGCAGTTTTCATAGATGTCGACACCTTTTTGCCGGGCAAGCTGTGCCAGCAGGTTGTCGATAGTGTACCTGCTGATGCCAAATCCGCCCGGCTGTAACGGGGTTTTTATCATTTTTCCGGCAGGACTGCTTACTACCAGGTGGCGAATCCTCGGCAGGTTCATAATAGATAAAGGCAGGCCCAATCTTTCCAGGAAATCCCAGCTTTCCATACTGATATATTCACCGCATACTTTGTGGTAAGGATAGCTTTCTTTTTCAAACAGGGCTACTTTGTAGCCTGCCGTTGCCAGTTGAATGGATAAGGTTAGTCCTGCTAGTCCGCCGCCAATAATACCAATATCGTAATTCACATTCATTTGGTCTTATACGTTATCAGATAACGGAACGCCCATTTCCATTCTACATTGGCTCCTTTAATTCCGGCCCTGGCTAATAATTCATGCCATTCTCTTTTTACCAATCCCCTTGCTACAGATAAAGGTGCATCATTTTTTACCAGGTAAGATCGTGAGAACAGATAAGTGAGCCACTTGATGCTGTAATAGGCGAAGGGTGTACGTTGCAGGTCGTTAATAAAAAAACCTTGTTGGCTATGAGATTGCATCCATTGCAGCATAAATACCAATTGTTCATTAGTAAAATGGTGACAAAAAAGGGAAGAAAAAATGAAGTCGGGATTTTGCGCTAATGCGGCGGATTCATAAGGGCTGGTTATCCAGGTAACAGCAAGATCCGGGTATTGCTGCCGGGCAAACTGTATGCATTCCTCTTTCAGATCAATACCTATGAACCGGGCTTTTATTTGATTTGTGTGGCACCAACTATGAAGTGCAGCCAGGTTGTCTCCACCTCCACATCCGATTTCGCAAATGGTAATTTCTCTTTGTGTTTCAGTAACCAGCTTTTTTAATCCTGCTACCGTTATGGCATGGCCGCCTAACCATTTATTTATCCGGTTTAATTCTGCCAGGTTTTGTCTTATATCCTCAAAGGGGATATTATCTGAGTCCAGCAGTTCTTTTTTACCTGATCGTTCCTGCAGATCAATCATATGTTGCAATAAAAGTTTCCATGGTAAGGCCCGGGCCAAAGGCAGCGCCAAAGATAACCGCGGGTTTCCGGCTCACTTTGAGTTCATCTAAAATTTCTTTCAGTACAAAAAGAATGGTAGCCGAACTCATATTTCCATGCCTGCGTAAAACATCGTAGGAGTAAGCCAGGCTATTTTCCGGCAATTCCAGGCAACTGGAAATTGCTTCCAGGATTTTTTTTCCACCGGGATGAATACACCAATGCGTAATTTCTTCCTGCCTCCGGCCGGCCGCTGCCAGGGCCTTTCCTGCCAGGTTTTTAAAATCAGCTTTAATAAGTTCAGGGACATAACCGGTAAGAGTCATTAAAAAACCCTGGGAGGATAGTTTCCAGGCCATATCCTGGCTGCCTTTGAAGGACACATCCGAAAAAAAGCTGTCTATCTTAATTCCTTTTAGAGGAGACTGGTCACTTTGCACAAGTATGGCTGCACAACCATCTGCAAACAAAAGTGACGATGTAATATTATCAGTGGAAGGTTTTTCCTGGAAGTGTAGGGTACAGAGCTCTGTGCACACCACCAGGACATTAGCTTGCCCGCTGTTGCAAAAAGCGTCAGCTAACCGTAATGCATGCACGGCAGCATAACATCCCATAAAATTTACGGAGGTCCTCACAATGCCGGCGGGAAGTTCCAGGGCTTCCATTACCTGCAGGTCCAATCCCGGGGCACTCATGCCGGTACAACTGACCGTGATAAGATGGGTAATCTCATTTTTATCTACATAACTCCTGGTACAATCCATTATGGTCTCCAGGGATAGCGGTAAGGAAGTTTCATTATAGATTTTCATCCTGCTGTCGAGGTCGGGAAAGGCCTCGTCGTTGGCAGTAGCAGGAAAAAGATCGTGGGCATCACGGTTCTTTCGAAAGTCCGGCAACACAGAATATCTTTCTGCGATACCACTATGATTGTACACATACTTTAGTTTCCTGCTGTCTACCTCATTTTTGCTATAAATGGCATCTGCAAATTCGCACAATTCTTCCTGGGCGTACTTATGTGCTGGTAAACCGGTTGCTATTGAAACAATTTTACTCAATCTTGTTGTATTAAAAAAATTACTATAAATGCCATGTTGGTAAACAAAGACGCAATCATGTTCATCCGCATGGTATTTTTAAAATTTGCCTCCAGTTTATCTTTGCTGACTTTGTAGAACCACCAGGCAAAATATACGAGTACAGGAGATAAAAAGATCTGGAGGGTGAGGAATGAATTAAACTGGTGCCTGGCGAGGTATAAATATGCCATTGCCGACATTGCCAGCACATAAACTATTGCAGTAAACAGGAAAGTGCCTTTTAATCCCAGTAAGAAACTTAGCGTAGTGACCCCATCTTTCCTGTCCTGTTCGTGTTGATATATCTGGGTTAGCGGGTAAAATCCGCCTACAAGCAGACCTGCACCAATCAGACCAGCTAGTGGTATTACGGTAAACCCCCTGCTGCTGCCATGCATTACCAGGAAAAATGTGAGGCAACCCTGAACCAATATAACCACCAGGTATCCCGCCACCGGGTATTTTTTAAGCCTGATACCGCGGTAACTATATGCCCGGGATGCCAGTATATAAATTAAAATACCCGCAAAAAATACCGGGCTGACCAGGTAAGCTGCCAGCAACGAAATCAAATCCATTGCCACTGTAACATAAAACAATTGCCGGGTAGGGGGTAATGGCTTTTGTATACCTCCAATGCTGTCTGTATCCCTATCCATATAACTGTTGTAACCGTTACTGGCAGGATAAACCAACAAATGCAGCACCATAAAAATTTCCAGGGCTGCAAGCTTATCAATTTCCCGTACCAGCCCGATAGCGAACCAGTATACCGGCATCAGGAAAAAGGAAAAATGAAAACGTAAAAGCTGAAGGGTTGACCGTTCTATTATACTCACTTATCTAAATTATGCAATTGTTGCAAATAGTAGGAATGCAAATCCAGGATGTGGCATAATATTTAATTATACTTACCACCTTATCTTTACTTTTATGCAGAAGGTTTTTAAAGTATTTATGTGGGGCCTGGTGATAAGCTTCCTTGGTTCCTTGCCCATGGGCACCTTGAATATTACGGCCATGCAGATCGGTATACAGGAAAGTATACGTGATGCCCTGTATTTTTCTATGGGTTCCCTTCTTGTAGAAATGGTATATGTCAGGATTTCCCTGGTAGCCATTAACTGGGTGCGAAAACAACAGCGGGTCATGCGGATTATGGAATGGATCACCTTTGCCATCATTGCCGCACTGGCTGTAGGAAGTTTCCTGGCCGCAGCTAAAGGTGATGCGGAAGCAAAAAATGTAATGCTGCATAACAATATGCACCGGTTCCTGCTGGGAATGTTTATGTGTGCTATTAACCCGGTACAGATCCCCTTTTGGTTTGGATGGAGCACTGTCCTTTTTACCAAAAAAATATTACACCCCATCCGGGCCCAATATAACGGCTATATCCTTGGGATAGGCATCGGCACCTTGCTCGGCAACTGTGTATTTATTTTTGGGGGGAAATGGCTGGTGGAAAGCATTCATAACAGTGAGCGTTACCTTAACTGGGTGATAGGTGGCATTTTTACGGTAACGGCTCTCATACAGTTATACAAGATATTATTTCACAAAGATGCGGTGGATAAAATAGAGCATATACAAGACAAAGATATTTTGCCATTACCTGTGGATGAAGTAAAAGAAATCCCAGGCATATAAAATTGCTATTGCATTTCCCTGGCCCACTGGTCACGATCATCAGGACTTAATTTCCAGGGTGCAAAATTGTTTTCAATATTGCTGAACATTCCGTTCCATTCCTGGGGTGCATTACTTTCTTCCATAACCAGGTGTCGCCTTAGTTCCAAAATAATATCCAACGGGCTTATGCTCACCGGGCACTCCTGCACACAGGCATTA
>JBKJUT010000273.1:0-10219 GCA_046590515.1 Ferruginibacter sp. | reverse complement strand
CCAATATAATCGTTGCAGCTAAATCAACGGAAGAAAATCCTAAACTTGGCGGAACTATTTATAGTGCTGCAGAGGAAATTACTGCAGCCGGAGGAAAAGCTTTGGCAGTGGTTTGCGATATCCGCGACGAAGACCAGGTGCAACAGGCAGTGAATAAAGGAGCAGCCGCCTTTGGCGGAATTGATATTCTCATCAATAATGCTTCTGCCATTTCGTTAACTGCTACTGAAGCTACCGAACCGAAACGATTCGACCTGATGTTTGATGTAAATGTGCGTGGTACATTTTTCGTGAGCAAGGCATGTATACCGTATTTAAAAAAAGGCACCAACCCACATATACTCACTTTATCGCCGCCTTTAAACTTTGATATGAAGTGGTTTGCTAACCACCTGGCATATACGCTGAGTAAATACAATATGACAATGATCACCCTGGGACTGGCTAAGGAACTTGAAAAATTCCAGGTGGCTGCCAATACCTTGTGGCCCCAGACTACTATAGCCACGGCGGCAGTGCAAAATCTCCTGGGCGGGGATGCATTGATAAATATGAGCCGCACGCCGGATATCATTGCTGACGCGGCATTTTATATTCTATCCCGTTCATCCGCCACCTGTTCAGGCAATACATTTATTGATGAAGGTGTACTGGCGCAGGAAAATATTACCGACCTGTCAGTATACTCAGTGGTACCTGGTGCCCGGTTGTATACAGACCTCTTCCTTTAATCCCTCTACTTTAAAAAACTTTTTGGAACCTCTTTCTCAAGTAAATACCGGTAGATAAATTTTGTTTTAAGGTTCTGGAAATGCAGGTTTTTGTTATCTCTCCAGCCATGACGGCCGGTAGGATAGATCATGAATTCAAAATCTTTTTTCTTATCCTGCAGGCTGCTGATGAGTTGCAGGCTATTCTGCAGATGTACGTTGTCATCTATTACCCCGTGCACTATTTGAAGCATTCCTTTGTACCTGTCGGTGTAAGTAAGTACAGAGCTTTTTCTATACCCTTCCGCATTGTCCTGCAGGTTACCCATAAATCTTTCAGTATAATGGGAATCATATAGTGACCAATCGATCACGCTGCCGCCGGCCAGGCCATAATTAAATACATCAGCACCGTAAGTAAGCGCATAGCTTGTCATATACCCGCCATAGCTGAACCCGGTAATTCCCACCCGGGTAGAATCTGCGTTACCGTTAGCAATAAGCCATTTAACCAGGGTTGTATAATCTTTCATTTCCCAGTAGCCCAGGTTGTGGTACATGTAATTCACTCCTTCTTTTCCAAAATGACCGCTGGCGCGGTGATCCATTGACACCTGTATCAATCCTTCTTTCGCATACCATTGCTGGGCGCCGTTTAATGACCAGCTATCCATAACGCCCGTGGCATTCGGACCGCCATATATAGAAACAAGCACCGGGTATTTTTTATTCTTATCCATATGCATTGGCCAGGTAACTTTCATTGGCAGGTCAAATAAACCATCATCACTTTTGACCCGGATTAATTCTGTTTTTGCCAGATCCAGCGTACCCAGATCCACAACCTTACTATCACCCAGTTCTGTAATAAATTTTCCCTTATTATTTAAGAGCGCCATTTTCGAAGGAGTACCTGAGTTGTTATAAGTAGTGATAAAATAAGAAGCGTCCGGTGAGAGGTTGAGACTCGCATGATGGTAGTCGCCGAAAGTCAGCCGCTGCAATCCCTTGCCATTGAGCTTTACCTTATAGAGGTCCTGCCTGGCTGAATTTTCTTTTCCCCTCGCTGTGAAATAAACAATTCCGTTTTTTTCATCTACAAATTCAATATCATTTACCGTAAATTTTCCAGCGGTAACGGGGTTTACCAGTTTGCCGTCCAGGTCGTAATAATAAATATGTTTCCAGCCGCTGGCATCACTGAGTAACAACAACCCATTCTTCTTTTCAAGAAAGGTGATTCTTTTTCCTTCATCATCGAGATCAATCCAGGTATTCTGCTTTTCAGCATAAAATATTTTTTTAAAACCTGTAAAGGGGTTCACATCCCAAATTTTTAATTCATCCTGCTTGCGATTCATCCACTGTACCAATAAGCCTGAATTGTCTGGTTTCCAGTAAGGCAGTCCAAAGTACTGGTCGTCTTTGCTGTTAAAATCGCTCCAGACAATATTGCTGCCTTCGGGTTTTACAATGCCGACCTTCACTTCCGGGTTTTTATCGCCCACTTTTGGATAGCGCATAGTTTCCAGGTATCCATGCTGGCCTGCACCATCTGTTATTGTGAAAACAGGAACTTCCGTATCATCTGTGCGGAAAAAAGCGATCTGGCGGCTGTCGGGACTCCACCAGAAAGTTTTATAACGGGAGGCACGTCCCAGTATCTCTTCCATATATACCCAGCTTGCATAGCCATTCAGTATTACATCAGAGCCATCCAGGGTAAGTTGGGTTTCTTTTTTTGATTCAATATTAACGGTGAAGAGATTGTTGTTTTTAGTATAGGCTACAAACTTTCCATCCGGGCTCATGGTCGGATTTACTTCTTTATCCTTGTCGTGGGTGAGTTGTACTTCAGTGTCTCCCTGCTTTATATACAGGTCGTTACTTTTAATGTATGCAGCCGCAGGTGTTTGAGTGATTCCGGCGGGAGAAGTTACCTGCTCCGTTTGCTGACCGGTCCTGGCATCCACGATCCAGGTTTTGCCATCACGTATCAGCCGGAAATGTGAATTGTCAACCCATTTTGAAACGATAGGCAACGGCTTGGTAATTCCTGATGTATTGTTTTTGAAATACAGTTCATCCGGCAAAGGTTTAACCTGGCCAGAGGCTGATGCCATTCCGAAACATATACTGATGCAGATTAATGAGGCAATACGGCTAATGTTAATCATGAAGTTATTTTTTACCAAGTTAGATTTTATATAAAAATGACTTTTTATTAATTGATGAGTGGTCAGGTTCAGCCATTATTTTCAGGACGCATCATCGGGAAAAATAATACATCCTGGATGCTGTTTTGGTTGGTCAGCAGCATGCACAGGCGATCTATTCCAAACCCAATACCACTTGTAGGCGGCATACCATATTCCAGGGCTCTTAAAAAATCATGGTCAATAAACATCGCTTCATCATCTCCACGCTCCATGAGTTTTACCTGTTCTTCAAACCGCTCCCGTTGTTCCAGCGGGTCGTTCAGTTCACTGTAAGCATTTGCCATTTCTTTGCCGTTAATGATCAGTTCAAAACGCTCTACCAGTCCGGGTTTGGAACGATGCTTCTTGGTAAGTGGGCTCATTTCCACCGGGTAGTCAGTAATAAAAGTAGGCTGGATATAATGACTTTCACATTTTCCGCCAAAGATTTCATCTATCAATTTCCCCTTTCCCCATTTGGCATCTGCATGTATTCCTAATATATTGCAGACTTCCCGAATGCCTTCTTCATTCATCTGGCTGATATCATGCCCGGTATGTTCCTTAATAGCATCGTACATAGTGATGCGCTTATATGGCGCCTGCAGGCTGATCTGCCTGTCACCCATAGTTACATCCGGGGTTCCGTTCACATCAATAGCTGCTTTTTCCAGCAACTGTTCTGTGATGTTCATCATCCATTCATAATCTTTATAGGCAGTATAAAATTCCAGTACGGTAAACTCCGGATTGTGAGTACGGTCCATTCCTTCATTACGGAAATTGCGGCTGAATTCATATACCCATTCAAAACCACCTACGATCAGCCGCTTTAAATAAAGTTCATTGGCTATACGCATATACATAGGCACATCCAGCGCATTGTGATGGGTAGTAAAAGGACGGGCCGCAGCACCACCAGGGATACTTTGCAATACGGGCGTATCAACCTCCAGTGCGCCACGTTCATTCAGGAAGGCCCGGATGGAATTCATAAGTTTTGTGCGGCGGATAAAAACATCCTTGACTGCCGGGTTCACTATCAGGTCCGCATAACGCTGCCGATAGCGGAACTCGGGGTCAGTAACTTCGTCGAATGCTTCACCGTCTTTTTCTTTTACCACAGGCAACGGGCGCAATGATTTGGTAAGCATGGTAAATTCCCTGACATGAACAGAAGTTTCACCGGTTTTAGTAGTGAACACATAACCTTTGATACCAATGATGTCTCCTATGTCTACCAGTTTTTTCCACACTACCTGGTACATCGATTTGTCTTCACCGGAACAGATATCATCCTGCTTAATATAAAACTGGATCTTTCCTGCACCATCCTGTAACACTGCAAAATTGGCTTTACCCATATCTCTCACACTCATAACCCGGCCGGCAAGGCAAACCTCTCCGAAGTCAGCTTTATTTTCTTCTCCTTTATAATTTTCTTTAATATAGGCCGATGTGGTATTAACCGGGTAAAGAGCTGCCGGGTAAGCATCAATTCCCATATTGGTAAGTTCTGTTAATTTTTCCCGGCGAATGATCTCCTGCTCCGATAAGTGTTGACTCATGATTTGTACTTTGGGAGGCAAAGGTAAATGTTGTAAAGCAGGCAAACAAAAGGGGATACCTGTTCTGCACTTTCTTGGCAGTATAGTTGCACCATACTTTAAAACTGTAAACTATGCGGAATCTATTATTAATTTTTGTACTTGTTTCCACCTTTACTTCATGTGAAGTATTACAAAACCTGCCTTCCACCACAGCCGGGATCTCCCAGAATGAAGCTGCCCAGGGCATAAAAGGAGCGCTGGACCAGGGCCTGGGAAAGGCTGTATCCCAATTAAATTATACTGATGGATTTTTTAAAAGTGCTTATAAGATACTGTTACCGCCGGAAGCACAGAAGATAGAAAATACGTTGCGCAACCTGGGTTTTAATAACCTGGTAGATAATGCCATACTTTCTATTAACCGTGGTGCGGAAGAGGCAGCAGGCAAAGCCACTCCTATTTTCCTCAACGCCATAAAAAGCATGACGATCAGTGATGCCATAGCCCTGGTAAGGGGTGGAGATACCAGTGCCACACATTTTTTCAGGGAAAAAACCACATCTAAATTATATGCCGCATTTGATCCCGTTATACAACGTAGCCTGGATAATGTGGATGCCACAAAGTATTATGGTGAGATGGTCAACCGTTATAACAGCTTTCCAACTACCATTAAAAAGCTGAATCCTGATTTATCAGCTTACGTTACATTAATGGCCACGAATGCCTTGTTTAACCTGGTGGCAAAAGAAGAGAAAAACATACGGGATAACCCTATGGCACGTACTACAGAAATTTTAAGAAAAGTATTTGGTGGTGCTTATAACTAATGAAAGGATGTATGCCTTGTCGTTATTGCAGCCCTGGGCCAGCCTGGTAATGATGGGTGTAAAGACAGTTGAAACCCGGTCATGGTCAACTGCTTACCGGGGGAGTCTTATGATACATGCCAGTAAAGGAAAGGCCGGCAGCCTTTTCGCCTCAGAACCACCTTTTAAAAAATACATTCCTGATTTCAATAAACTGCCGTTTGGATGTATCCTGGGTAAAGTGACCCTGGAACAAATTTATCCTATGGAAGCGTTTGACATGGCTGATGAAAGTATTAACAGGCTTACCCTGGAGGAAAAAGCTTTTGGAGATTATTCTTCCGGGCGGTATGCCTGGGTATTAACGGAGCCTCAAGTTTTTTTGGAACCTGTCCCGGCCAGGGGTATGCCTGGCTTATGGCAACCTGTGATAACCGGTCTAAGCCATAGATAACAAAACCTGCCACGCCTCAGTTACTTTAGCTTCATTTAATAAATCTGCAGCATAACGGTGCAATTCTTTTTCCATATCCTCCGGGTTGATGGAATAATACTGGATAATATTTTTCAACCGGTCATCATGAAATGCAGGATTGATAGTTGGCATTTCGTGTACATTCGCCAATTGACCCAACTGGTTTCCTGATAACGTGGCACTGTTACGTATTGATGAAGGTAAGGCATCGATGCCTATACCTGTTTGGGTATTTGGTTTGGCTACCTTAAATAAATTCTGCCTGTCAACTTTGCAATACCAGTCACCACCCAGCCGCGCAACATGCTGAATTTTTTGCTGGTCGATTTTATTGTTACTGTCAAGAATGCTTTCATCGATATGTAATACCAACACTTCGCAAATGACGAGGTTTCCTGCTCCGCCCTGTTCGCCGAGCGGTTTTATTTCCAACACCCGGCATTCCATTTTAATCCTGCTTTCTTTTACCATGGGTGGCCGGACAATGGTTGATTGTTGTTCAGTAAAACCGGCTTTGATAAATTCATTAATACCTTTTGGAAATTCACAACTGGCCAGGGAAGTCTGTTGCACCATATCGAAGTCAACAATATTGATAACTACCTCGGCTACCTGCTCCACGTTTTGAAGTGTGTGTTTGGTAGTATTATCCCTGACACGCCTGGCAGGAGAAAAGATAAGTATGGGCGGATTAGAAGAAAACAGGTTGAAAAAGCTAAAGGGACTAAGGTTCACATTACCTGCCGTATCAATGGTAGAGGCAAAGCATATAGGCCGTGGCGCCACTGCATGCTGCAGGTAATTCTGTACGTCTGCCGGTGACAGGTCTTTTAAATTCAGGCTGAGCATAAATTTTAATTAGTAGTTTCCCCCGGTTGTTTTTTTACCTGGAATAAACTGAAATCATCATCTTCAGTTATTATGGTATTGCTGAGGGTTCCTAATCCATCAATAGTCATTTCAACCACATCGCCATCCTGTAGCCACTGTTCTTTATAACCCGGATCATTGAATTTACCGGTACCGTTTAATTCAAGAAAACAGCCGGTGCCTACAGTGCCGCTGCCAATTACGTCACCAGGTAACAGGTTCACCCCGTAGCTTGCCCGTTCAATAATCTCTGCAAAAGTCCAGTCCATATCTCCCAAATTCCCGCGACTTACTTCTATGCCATTTACTTTGCAGGTCATTTGCATATTCCAGGCTTTACCGGTATGCCCGGCCTTGCTGGGAATTTCGTATTGTTCCAGTTCGTCTAAGGTTACGAGCATGGGACCTATGACTGTAGCAAAATCTTTTCCTTTGGCAGGCCCGAGGTTAAGTAACATTTCCTCCATCTGCAATTTGCGGGCGCTTAGGTCATTCATGATCATTAAGCCACCTATAAATGCATCTGCATTTTCTGCGCGGATATTACGACCAGGTGAATTAATTACAATGGCAGCCTCCAGTTCAAAATCAAGTTTTTCAAAATGGTCGGGCATACACAATACATTACCCGGTCCCTGGATACTGTTATGGTTGGTAAAATAAAAGATGGGGTATTGGTCAAACTCAGGCACCATTTCCGCTTTGCGGTTGCGGCGTGCGGCAGCTACGTGCTGGCGGAAGGCATAACCATCCCGGCAACTGGTGGGGTGTGGAACCGGTGCCAGAATATCGGCTGTATCAAATGGCACTGCCATGACATTCCTAACCAGCCCGTCGAGAATTCTTTTTTCCACTGCGCGTGCCAGGGGCATCACATCATCCCAATAGTTTAAGAACATAGCCATACTTACGGGCAGGTCTGGGTGCAATACATCCAGGTCATATAAATGGTTATTTACTAGCATGGCCAGTTGGTCATGGTCTTCCTTCAGGTAGGTTACTAATTTCATTAAAATATGTTAAGATGGCAAAAATAGGCTGGTGGCTCTCATGTAAAAAAAATGATTTTGTATATTTGTAACTTAAAATACCGATTAATGGAATTTCAAAAAATATATAACAAGGGACAGGCCCAGATCTTTAAGAATCAATATCTTGAATATCTGACAAAAACCCATCCGCTGGTTATTTGGGGAATGTATTTACCTGCCTTGGTTTTATTGCCATATTATTCTGTTAATGTGTTGGAATATAGTCTTTTAAATACTTCTTTGGTATTTCTCAGTGGTGTTTTTTTCTGGACATTCACTGAATATATCCTGCACCGCTTTGCCTTTCACTATCACCCGGATACTGAGCGGGGCAAGCGTATAAATTATGTAATGCATGGCAACCACCATGAATATCCACGCGATAAAGAACGTTTATTTATGCCGGCAGCACCAAGCTTAATATTAGCTTCCTTGTTTTTCCTGGGTTTTTATATGGTGTTAGGTAAACTGGCCTTTCCTTTCTTTCCGGGCTTTATGCTCGGTTACCTGGTATACGGCAGTATGCATTATGCCATTCACGCATGGAACCCACCTTTTAAGTGGATGAAAGGTTTATGGAGAAACCATCACCTGCATCATTACAAACACACTGATATGGGCTTCGGGGTTAGCAGCACTTTCTGGGATCACATTTTTGGAACTATGTTCGATCTTAAAAAGGAAAAAGAAGATAAAACCCAGGTGCAGAAATTGATGTTTGAGCGCAAGCCCCGGCAGAATGCCTAGGCCTACCACTTTTCTTCTTCATTAAAATTATTGTCCCGCCTGCTTTCCTGGCGGGATTTTATTTTTTCTTCCTGCCGTTCAATAACAAGTGTGGCAATTATATCTGCCGCATCTGTAGCATTATTTTCTTTAAGGAGCGCTGTTAACTTTTTTTCACTTACATCGATCCGGTAAAGCAACATAACCAGTTTATTAAAATCATGCAGTATGAGATCGTTTATTCTATTAGACAGAAGAGTTTTTAATGATTGATCGCCGGCAGGGGCCAGAATCGAAAAAGTATCTGTGAGATATGTAAGTAATAAAGGGTCCATCTTTAAAATTTTTCCAGCACACCCAGGCCGAAAAGGGCGAAGTCATATTTTGCAGGGTCTGCAGGATCCAGTTGTTTAAGGGTCTCTGTTAGTTCAACCGCTGCCAGCCAATCTGTTTGTTTGCGTTGAAGCAGGTTGAAATGCCTGGCTACCCGGGCTACATGTACATCCAAAGGTATTACAAGTTGCGATGGTTGTATGTTTTGCCAGATCCCAAAATCTACTCCTCGTGAATCTTTCCTTACCATCCACCGCAGGTACATATTTAATCTTTTGCAGGAAGCTTTTTTATCGGGAGAGGCGATATGTTTTAATGTACGACGGGGCACATGTTCAAGTGAAAAAAAATAATCATAGAAACCATTCAGCGCCTTTTCCACGTTGGTATCTCCTTCTCCCAAAAATTTTGAAAATGCAGTTTCAAGTGAATCGCTTCGCCGGTAATGCATATGAAAAAAATCTATAAAATAGAGCAGGTCAGTAGGGTTGAATGTGCGATGCTTGAAGTGGAGCAGTTTTTTGAGATCAGATGGTTGGTGGTTGAGGCAAAAGTCATGAGGTGAATTATCCATGAGCTGCATTAACTCCCGCGACTTATTAATAATAGTGGTCCGGTTGCCCCAGGCAAAGATGGCAGCAAAAAAACCACTGATCTCTATATCCTGTTGCTTAGAGAAGCGATGCGGAATACAAACAGGATCGGCATCAATAAAAAAAGGTTGATTAAATGCATCAACCTTTGTATTTAAGAATTCTATTATTTCTTTAGCTATCCCCACTATTTTCTCTTTTTGACAGGGGTTATTGCTATAACACCCAGTTTGCCAGACTTAGCCAATCGCCAACCGCAAATCTTCAATCAGGTCTTCGGCGTCTTCAATTCCTACACTAAGTCTTATAAGTCCGTCAGATAAGCCGTTCTTGATTCTCTCTTCACGTGGAATACTGGCGTGGGTCATGCTGGCAGGGTGGTTAATAAGTGATTCCACTCCGCCTAAACTTTCAGCCAATGCAAAGATGGTTGTAGATGATAACACTTTGGTAGCTGCTTCCACTGAATCGTCTTTCAATGTAAAACTCATCATGCCACCGAAATCGCGCATTTGTTTTTTAGCGATATCGTAATTATGATGGTCTTCAAAACCACACCAGAAAACCTTGCCTACTTTAGGATGATTTCTAAGGAAGTGTGCTATGGCTTTTCCATTTTCACAATGCTGGCGCATACGCACATGCAGGGTTTTTATTCCCCTCAGCACCAGGAAGCAGTCCATAGGGCCAGGTACTGCGCCGCAGCTTTTCTGTATAAAATATAGTTGTTCTCTTAATGACGGATCATTTATTATTAACGCACCCTGTATTACATCGCTATGGCCGCCCAGGTATTTTGTGGAAGAATGCATTACTATGTCAGCGCCCAGGTCAAGTGGGTTTTGCAGGTAGGGTGAGGCGAAAGTGTTATCCACGCAAAGCAGTGCGCCTGCAAAACCCACTTGACCTGGGCGCTGACATAGT
>JBKJUT010000199.1:0-19971 GCA_046590515.1 Ferruginibacter sp. | reverse complement strand
ACCTTCCTGTACCTCTCCCATACTGAATGCCACTAATCTGCAATTCAGCAATGTCACTCATAACAGTATTCAGAGTTCCTTCACTGCAGCCGCTGGTGTATCAGAATATCTTGTTTTATTTTCTGTAAGTCCTGATTTATCAGCCTGGCCTTCTGATGGAACATCCTATTCCAGCGCTTCCACATTAGGAAATGCGACGGTATTGGGAAGCGGAACGGGGCTAACTTATACAGCTTCTGCATTACTTGAAAATACCACGTATTACTTTTTTATTATTGCTTATAACCAGGCTGGCTGCCTCGGTGGGCCTAAGTATGCAGGAACATCTTTAACCGGAACCCGGGCAACTGCATCCCCACCTGTATCCGCGCTTAATTTTTATTTTGGTAACCTGCATTCTCATAGTGCTTATTCAGATGGTAATGCTGATGATATTACAAAAACTCCGGCCGACGATTACAATTATGCTAAAACTGCGTTGTGCTTCGATTTTCTCGGCATCAGCGAACATAATCATGCAGAAGCGGGGATGGGACTTGCAAAATGGCAACCCGGCCTAACCCAGGCGAATGCCGCCACCACAACTGGCTTTGTAGCCCTGTATGGAATGGAGTGGGGCACAATAAGCACGGGAGGACATGTGGTGGTTTACGGAATGGATTCACTGGTAGGATGGGAAACCAATAATTACCAGATTTATGTGGCTAAGGGTGATTACCGTGGGAGTAGCGGACTGTTTAATATGATCAACCGCAATGGCAACGCATTTGGTTATTTAGCCCACCCAGACAATGCAGATTACAATGGGGTGCTCGCTGCTGCGGGCATGGATAGTATCACATATAAAGCCATTGTAGGTGCTTCAGTTGAAAACGGCCCCGCATTTTCAACGGGAACCTCGTATTCTGACTACCCTGCATCTATGACATATCTCTCATATTACCGCAGTATGCTTGCAAAAGGTTACCGCCTGGGGCCATCTATAGATCATGATAATCACAATATGACTTTTGGTAAAACTGTAGCCAGCAGGCTGGTAATTCTTTCGCCCACACTAACGAAAGCCGGACTTATGACTTCCATGAAACAACGACGGTTTTATGCCACCCAGGATTGCGCAGCCCGGGTTACCTACAGTATCAGCAGCCAGCCAATGGGAAGTGTAATAAGCCAGTCAGGTGCACCGGTTATAACTGCCAATTGTACAACCAGTGCAGCAGTTACTTCCTTAAAAGTTATGATGGGTGTTCCTGGAAGTGGTACTTCGGCTACCCAGTTAACCTCTACAACGTCTTCAGCTATTTCATATTCTGATACAGGTTTATTAAGTGGTTCCACCCGCTATTATTATCTGGATATTACTGAGGCTGACGGTAAAAGGATAATAACAGCACCTATATGGTATACACGGCAATAAGTGTGAATTTTCCACATCTTATTTTTTCATTGCTTAAGCCGGTTACTTTGGTCAGTATTTTGTATAATAATGACTGCCTGGTTTTCCGGGTATTCTAAAAACACTTTAACTTAAAACCTTATTACATGAAAAGATTTATCATTTTTGCCCTTGCTGCCACTTCATTAGCAGCATGCAACGATCAGAAGGAAACGGAAGTAACTTCAACAGCTGATACTACTACAATCGGAACAACCACTACCGATAACACTGCAAATTATTCTGCCACATCTTATACGCCTGCAGAAGGAGATGTAATGTACCGTGATGGTAAATTGATGGTTTGGCGGAATAATTCTTATGTAGCTGCTGACAATGATGTTTCTGTTGAAAACGGAATAGTTGTCAAAAAGAATGGTGATGTAGTTCGTGATGGCAACACGGTACGTTTGGAAGATGGACAGGCTGTAACCCGCACTGGTAGGTTCTTTGATAAGGCAGGACAGGCCATGGAAAATGCCTGGGATGCCACAAAGAAAGGCGCCAATAAAGCTGCTGATGCCATTAAAAAAGGCGCTGATAAAGTAGGCGATAAAGTTAATGATGCAGTGCATTAATATTTTTAAATTATAATTTTGTAGCCTCCCACGGGAGGCTATTTTTTTTCGGGGAATTTATTAACCACTTTACCTGGTCAGGATTAATTTCAGAATAATAAAACCATAATCGGATTTCACGGTTCAAAATAATTATAATGCGCCAGGATAATATTTTTGAAATTCTGTTTGAAGGGAATATTGTGCAGGTAGAAGAAATCCATTTGCATAGCCAGGTGCTGTTCCGTGTAATTTTTAAAGGCAAGGTTCCAGCACTTGTACTTTGCCGTTCGGTTAATGCAACACTACAAAAGTTCTGGACATCTGTTCCTGAAGGCAGGCAGGAATTAGCCAGCCAGGTTGGTATTTTAATTGAAGATCATTTTCGTTCAAAATAGAAAGTATTTATGTGTTATTATAACGGGATAAAGATTATTCACAGTGAATATATCCGGCTTAAAGAATTGGAAAAAGCAGTGGCACAATACGGTTTTCTCACCCGGCCTTTGCTTATCGGGTTTGATTACGGGTATGCGCCGGTGTTGAAAAAAACAGCACATGATGATTTTGATATTGTTGAAATGGAATGGGGTTTTCTGCCGGCATACATTAGCAGCCGTGAAGCGGCTACCCGTATGCGTGTTGGTTATAAAAAAGAGGACGGGCAGTTCCAGCCACCGATGGTGACCCTGAATGCAGTAGGTGAAGAATTGCTTTTCCCGCGGAAAATTTACCGGGAAGCCGCCTTGCACAACCGTTGCCTGGTGCTGTCTACAGGCTTTTTCGAATGGCGGCATGTGTTTCCTCAAAATAAAAAAACCGGTAAGCCGCTTAAAACAGCGGTAAAGTATCCCTACCACATCCAGGTGAAAGAACAGGATTATTTTTTTATGGCCGGGATCTGGACGCCCTGGCAGGACCGGGAAACAGGTGAATATGCTGAAACTTTTGCGGTTGTAACCACTGCGGCAAACGGGTTGATGGAACAGGTACATAATTCAAAAAAGCGGATGCCGCTTATTTTGACTGAGGCACTTGCCTGGGAATGGCTTATGGATGATCTTCCTGAATCACGGATTAATGAAATTGCCCGTTACCAGTTTCCTGCAATTCAAATGGAAGCCTGCAGCATTGCCAAAAATTTCCGTGAAGAACCAGAACCTTCTTTACCTATTGAGTATGCCGGTTTACCCGGCCTCGTGTTTTAATCATATTCCCGCAGCCTTTACTACCATCTTTTCACCAAAACGGTTTTTTACACTATCAATGGCCTGGTAGAGCTGGATCATCTGTTCCGTGTCTTCGAAAAGGCGGATCTGGTAGTTGCCTGGTACCAGGTTTGTAAAACGCACGCCTACCAACCGGATCAGCATCCGCCGTTCATAAAGTTTACCAAATAATTCTTTGGCTGTTTTAATGAGAAGGTGGTCGGCATTGGTATATGGAATAGTGAGTTGCCGGGTATAGGTTTCGAAATTGGCATACCGCAGTTTAATTGTGACACAACCGGCCAGTTTGTTTTGCTGGCGCAATTCAAAAGCGATCCGTTCGGTCATACGCACAAGTTCACTATAAAGAAAATGAATATCAATGGTATCCTGTTCAAAAGTGTTTTCAGTTGAAATCGATTTTTGTTCATGAAACGGTACTACCGGGGTTTCATCTATCCCGTTGGCCCGCCGCCATAGCTCAGCTCCGTTCTTGCCTAACAGGTTCTGCAACATTTCTACCGGTATACTGCTGAGCACCTTTACGGTTTCAATTCCCATCTTTAAAAGCAGGAAAGCTGTTTGTTTACCGCTACCGGGGATTTTAATAATATTCAGCGGGGCGAGGTAGGATTTTTCATTGCCGAAAGGGATCTGTATCTGCCCATCAGGCTTTACTTCATTGGTGGCTACTTTACTGATTAGTTTGTTACTGGCCAGGCCATAAGAAATGGGCAAACCACTTTCCTTAATTATTTTCTTTTTTAATTCCGCAGTAAAAAGGCTGCAACCGAAAAATTTATCCATGCCCGTCATGTCTACATAAAACTCATCTATAGAAGACTTTTCAAAAACAGGCACTGTATCCTTTATGATATCTGTTACTACCCCGGAATATTTACTGTAGGCTTCCATATCGCCGCGCACTATAACGGCATGGGCACACAGCCGCCGTGCGATCTTCATGGGCATAGCCGAGTGAATACCGAAGCGCCGTGCTTCATAGCTGCACGAAGCTACCACCCCCCGGTCGCCGCTGCCGCCGATCAGTACCGGCTTACCTACCAGCCGGGGATTGCGTAGCTGTTCCACCGATACAAAAAAAGAGTCAAGATCGAGGTGGGCGATATGTCGTTGATTTAGCAGCATTACAGGTTGGCATATTTACGTTCCTTATAACCTACTTTTTCCATTTTACTTACCTCGATATTAAAGACACCAAAATCCTGTATTACTTTACCGGATATGCGGTAAAAGCCTTTTCCCTGCAAGGGATATTGGCGCAGGGAAGGAGGGAAGTGGACAGTATCGATCCAGTCGAGATGCACATCAAGGAAAGTAGCAAAAGACATCATTTCATTGCGTACCGTGGGCACTGCTTTCCGTTCTATAAAATAACCCAGCACGGTAACCATTTTACCGAGATGAGCTGTAAGTGAGCGTGCGGGCAGATAACTACCGGTATCGTCTACCAGCTCAAAAGGATTTCGTAAGGGAAAATCCAGCAGTTCAATCTCATCATAAATATCATCCAGTGGATTATCAGCCAGCTCAGGTAAGGCGAATGTGGCCGGTGGTTCTTTGAACAGCGAGGCACGTGCGGGTACGTGGGCTTTGTTTTTTGCCTGCAGGAAGTTGGCTTCCCACAACAGTTTCTTTTTTGATTTTCCGGTGAACCGGAATGCGCCGATGCTCACCAGCATATTCAGTTGCTCCTTGGTTACACCCGTGCGCTCAATAAAATCCTGCAGGTGGCTGTAAGCCCCGTTGAGGTTCCTTTCGGTGATGATTGTGATAACCAGTTCCTGCTGCAGTGACTTGATGTGTACAAAGCCGGTATACACGTCATTGCCTTTTATATTGGTATAATAATCACTTTCGTTTACACAAGGGAGGTGAATGGCAGCACCCGCCTTGCGCAGTTCCAGGAAATATAATTCGGTATTGTAAAAACCGCCGAAGTTGTTGATGACTGCTACCATGAATTCTTTGGGATAGTACGTCTTTAAATACAGGCTTTGGTAACTCTCCACCGCAAAAGAAGCAGAGTGGGCTTTGGAAAAACTATAGCCGCCGAAACTTTCCACCTGCCGCCATATCTCGGCGATGATATGTGCGGGATAGCCTTTGACTTCGCAGTTGGCAAAGAATTTCTCTTTGATCCGCAACATTTCCGCGTTACCACGGTATTTACCGCTCATGGCACGGCGAAGGATATCCGCTTCCCCCATATCCAGGCCGGCAAAATGATGCGCCACCTTAATCACATCTTCCTGGTATACCATTACCCCGTAAGTTTCCTGCAACAGTTCTTTCATAACAGGATGGATATAATCAATATTGCCCGGGTCGTGGTAACGTTCTATATAAGCCTTCATCATCCCGCTGCTGGCTACACCGGGCCGGATGATAGAACTGGCAGCTACCAGGGTAATATAATCTCCGCATTCCAGTTTTTTCAGCAACTGGCGCATAGCGGGCGATTCTATGTAAAAACAACCAATGGTATTTACCGTTTTTATCTGTTCGCTTACCTGCGGATCTTTTTTGAATTGTACTATATCATGAATGTTCACATCTACCTGCCGGTTCTGTTTAATAAGCCGCAGACTTTCCTTGATATGTCCTAACCCACGCTGGCTAAGGATATCAAGTTTGTACAATCCTACATTTTCAGCTACGAACATGTCCATTTGCACGGTGGGAAAACCCTTGGGTGGCATGAAGACTGTGGCATAAGTAGTAATGGGTTCTTCCGAGACCAGCATTCCGCCGGGGTGGATGGACAGATGGTTGGGGAAATTCCGGAGCAGTTTTCCGTAATGCAGGATCATGGCATGTATCTTATCTTCCGCTACTTCTTTGGCTGCCAGTTGGTCGATCTCTTCCCTGGGCAGCCCAAATACTTTACCCAGTTCCCGTACCACGGCCCGGTATTGAAAAGTGGAATACATACCGAGAAGGGCTACATGCTGTTTTCCATATCTTTTGAAAACATAATCAATCACCTCGTCACGGTCGAGCCAGGAAAAATCCATATCGAAATCGGGTGGGGAAGTGCGGTAGGGATTAAGGAAACGTTCGAAGTAAAGGTCAAGTTCTATCGGGTCTACGTCAGTGATCTGTAAACAATAGGCCACGATGGAATTGGCGCCGCTGCCACGGCCTACATAATAGAATTTACGGCTCTGGGCATAGCGGATAATGTCCCACGTTATTAAAAAGTAAGCGTTAAAACCCAGGTCGTTGATAATTTTTAACTCTTTCTCTACCCGGGCCGCAGCCACCGGGTTGGCACCGTATCGCATTGCCAGCCCGTCTTTAGCCAGTTTATGCAGGAATACCCGGTCATCTTCCCGGGAAGCACTGAACACTTTTTTGTTCTTGTCTTTGTAAAATTCCATGCTTACCTGGCAGCGGTCTGTCAACTGGTATGTGTTGGTAACAATAACAGGATAAAGCGAAAAAGCCTGCAGCAACTGGTGCGGCGGCAGGAAAGTTTCATCGGTGGCGCAGGTGGCTTCCGGCGGCAATTTGGAAAGCAATACATTTTTATCGATGGCCCGCAGCAAACGATGTACGTTGTAATGTTGCTTATCCAAAAAAGTAACCGGCTGGCGGATCACAAAACCCGCCCCGAATTT
This sequence comes from Ferruginibacter sp., assembly GCA_046590515.1. Lineage (GTDB taxonomy): Bacteria > Bacteroidota > Bacteroidia > Chitinophagales > Chitinophagaceae > Ferruginibacter. The sequence goes on along the minus strand of JBKJUT010000199.1, from coordinate 13,127 downwards.
TTTAATATCGATGCTGAAAAGTTTATTTACTTCTGAAGGCAGTACGCCGATCCGCTCGTTGGGCAAAAGAGAAGCCGGCTCTTTAGCCCCCAGCGGGTAGATTATAAAACCATCTGCCGGTTCGGGAAAAAGCGCACCTGCCAGCACCGGGAATTCCTTTTTCTCCTGCAGGTGTTCCGACAAAAATGCATTTATGACGGCCATTCCATGATTGGTAGCTGCCAGTAAAATGTACAATAAAGTATCCCCGTTACGTATCTCTGCACCCGTAACTGGTTTGATCCCTTGCCCGTTGCAAGCCTGCACAAAATCCCAGGTGTCGCAGGTGCTGTTGATATTGGTAAGGGCGAGCGCTGGTATCCCGGCTTCAGCCGCTGCATCTACTAAGGCTTTGGCCGACAAAGTGCCGTAGCGGAAACTGAACCAGGTCTTGCAATTAAGATACATAAGAAGAAATATAGTAGAACACAAAGCTAATTATATTAGCAATACAATACTAAAAATGTTAGTAAAACAGAATCCTGCTGCATATCAACTACCAGTATATTTGTGCAAAAAAGGATATGTCAGTAACCAGACTATTGGCTTGCAGCAGTTCCATTGCCGGAAACAGCGCTTACCTTGAACCGGTATTCCCGCTGCTAAAACAGTTCCTGCCTCAACCCTTAAGCATTGCATTTATTCCATTTGCTTCTACAGGTAGTTACGACGATTATTTTTCAAAAGTAGTTACTGGCTTCGGCGTGCTGCCACACAGGTTTATACTCGTAACCCCAGGCAATGCAGCCGCTTTAATTAATGAAGCAGAGGCAATTATGGTAGGGGGAGGAAACACCTTTAAGTTATTACATCACATATATGAGTATAAGTTATTAGATGTGATAAGGAACAAGGTTGAAGCAGGAAGTCCATATATCGGCTGGAGCGCCGGGGCCAATATCACGGGGCCGTCTATAGGCACAACCAACGACATGCCCATCATAGAACCGAAAAGTTTTAATGCCCTGGGCCTACTGCCTTTTCAGATTAATCCTCATTATAATAATTATCTGCCACCAGGTCACAACGGGGAAACACGCGACCAGCGACTGGTGGAATTCCTGGCCATGAACCCCGGGTTATCTATTCTCGCATTGCCGGAGGGTAGTGCAGTCATGAAAAATGAAGAAGGCATAAAATTAATGGCAGGTGGTGGAAAATTATTTGAAGCGGATACTGCCAGGGAACTGGCAAAGGGAGCCGATCTTTCCTTTTTAATTTAATGATGAAACATTCTAGTCATTATAAATGGAAAATATACAGGCCAAATTTTTTGCGGGAAGTGAGAAAAAATTCCGCATAACAACAAAGTGCCGGAGATGTAACAACAAGTAAGAGGGTTCCCCATTTTTGAAGTATATTCATCTTAAACAATCTTCATTATGGATAGCCAGACTTCGTGGGGGCTTCAGCAGTTCCGGAATTATGTAGGCCTGAAATTTCAATTGTACAACGGACTGTTCATGGCCTTACCTTTTCATCGCATTGAAAAGACAGGAATTCTTTTATCCATGTTTTTAAATGATTGTGAAGAGGGTTATAACAATGGGTTAAGTCCGGCAGAGATTGTAGCAAATTTTTTTACAAACCATACTAACTATAAAACAGAATCTGAAAGAACTGATATTCTTTTCAGGTTCATCCAATTTGTGGAAAGGCAGGTTGTATTGTTTGATGCATTGGAGGACGCGGCTTTTACACATGTGCAGGATATGAATGGGCCTGGCACACTTAAACATCTTTCTTTGGAAGTAACGGAAAGTAACAACGAAAATGCACTGGCAAAAAAACTGGAAGATTTCTCTGTGAAACTGGTATTAACTGCTCACCCAACTCAATTCTACCCAGGTCCTGTATTGGGAATAATCCATGACCTTTCCCGGTCGCTGGCAGAAAATGCGACACCGAAGGTAAACAGCTACCTGCAACAACTCGGTAAGACCCCTTTTTTTAAAAATCAAAAACCAACCCCATATGATGAAGCATTAAGCCTGGTGTGGTACCTGGAAAACGTGTTTTATACTTCCGGGGGAAAGATTATCTCATTTTTGAAAAGCCAGTTTCCGGCCGCAATACATCCTGGTAATCCGGTTTTAAGTATGGGTTTCTGGCCTGGGGGAGACAGGGATGGAAATCCTTATGTAACGGCAGATATAACTTTGATGGTGGCTGACGCGCTTCGTGGCGCAATTATAAAATGTTACTACAATGATATCCGTAAATTAAAGCACCGCCTTACTTTTAAAGGAATAGATGTGATATTATCTGACCTTGAAAAGGAATTATACGACAATATATTTATTCCCGGACAGCGAACGGAACTTACTCCCGTCCGCATTTACGATTCACTTGATAAAATAAGACAGATACTTATAGGCCAGCATGATGGCCTGTTTATAAATTTGGTGGACGACCTGATAAATAAACTTTATGTATTTGGTTTGTACTTCGCATCGCTGGATATACGGCAGGAAAGTTCCGTTCATAATAAAGTACTGGAAGAAATAAGCAATGCAGATAATTTGCTGTCAGGTTATCCTGCTCTGACTGTTGCGGATAAAATTGCTTTTTTAACCGGCAATAATCAACCTCTGGCAGAACACACCTACGAAAGTGAGATTGCTAACGATACTGTTAATACGATAAAAGCCATCAGTAACATACAGCATTTCAACGGAGAAAATGGATGTAACCGGTACATCATCAGCCAATGCAACAGTGCATTAAATGTACTTGAAGTTTATGGCCTGTTCGTTTTATGCGGCTGGAAAGCCGAAGAGATTAAAATTGATATTGTCCCTTTATTCGAGACAATCAATGATCTTCAGAATGCCAGCCAGATTATGCGGGATCTTTACTCGAATGAAAAATACCTGCAGCATTTGAAAAGAAGAAGTAGCAGGCAGACCATTATGCTTGGTTTTTCGGATGGAACCAAAGACGGTGGTTATTTAATGGCCAACTGGAGTATCTATAAAGCAAAAGAACAATTAACAACTATTACAAAAGAATTCAACCTGGACGTGGTATTTTTTGATGGGAGAGGGGGGCCGCCTGCCAGGGGCGGTGGTAAAACACACAGGTTTTATTCATCAATCGGCAGTAACATTTCTGCAAAGGAAATACAGCTTACTATACAGGGGCAAACAGTAAGTTCAAATTTCGGAACTATCAATGCCGCTCAATATAATATTGAACAACTTATTCATGCGGGTATATCGAATGAACTCTTTAGAAATAAAAAGACCACGATGAACAAAGAACAGGAGGATCTGTTCCGGGAACTGTCCGTTGAAAGCCTAGATGCTTATAACAAACTTAAGAATCGTCCTGAATTTCTCGATTACCTTCTGCACATTAGTCCATTACGTTATTATAGTGATACTAATATCAGCAGCAGACCTGCCCGGCGGGCGGCTGCCGGTAAAATGTTGTTAAAGGATCTTCGAGCTATCCCTTTTGTTGGTGCCTGGAGCCAGGTGAAACAGAATGTAACGGGCTATTATGGGGTTGGTACTGCATTACAAAAGATGGAAACGCTGGGCTGTCTTGAAGAAGTAAAATCATTTTACCAAAATTCACTTTTTTTTAAAACCCTTATTGATAATTGTGAGATGGCGATGCAGAAATGTTTTTTTCCCTTAACAGCACATTTATCAACAGACGAAAAATATGGTGAAATATGGAAAGATATCTATAACGAATACCTGCTAACGGAAAAATACCTGCTGCTTCTATCCGGAAAAAGTGAGCTGATGGAAGATTATCCCGTTGAACAATTATCTATTAGTATGAGAGACAAGATCGTCTTGCCGCTCGTGACCATTCAACAATTCGCTATTGATAAAATCCGTCAAAACCCGGGTGACTCTACGCCTATGCAGGAAGTGTATGAAAAACTTATCATTCGATGTTCTTTTGGGATCATAAACGCGGGTAGAAATTCAGTTTAATAAACAGAAATGAAACGGATTCCTATATAAACTATACAGCCTTCCTTGTACCCTTTTTTCAATAAGAAAACACACACCTTTAACCTTTTTTGGAAATAGGTATTTTTTTGCAAACACTTCTTGATTCTATAATCCCATTTAAGGTGATTCCTTACTGATTACTGTGTATTTTTCCAGGTATTCCAATCGATTTGCCAAAAAAATATTTAATAAAACATTGCAAATTAGATGAATAAAACACTGTATCCTGTAAAACTGCGTAAAAACCCTTGGTTCAAATACTAATTTATGGAAACGGTCGTTTTATATCCAGCAGGGTATTCCTGCAACCCCTAAACAAACACACATGAATCCGGTAACCTCATTTTTCTCCTATCATTGGGTAGAACATATAGATAATATGATAGTACGGCAAGGAGATGGCACACATTTTTTCAATGTTTCCCGGGCCAATCTTACGGAAATAAAAAAACATGTCAGAGAATATATCCGTAAACCGGAGGCTTCAATCATGATTCTTAATCTACGGGAAATCAGCAGGCAGGAATATGAGAATATGCAGAAATATTCAATGTAATTAATTACTTGCAGTATTTTTTAAGAACGTACCGATTTCCTGGGCGTTGTTACCTTCCTTGCTCACGGCCCTTGCCAGTTCCTGCTTACTGATCCCAAACTTATCAGCCCAGTAATCAATTTCAAATGCCTCCAAAGTATTTAATGTATTTAAATCCTGGGTCTCCTTTTCTGATTTTGTATGTCCCATGTTTTTTATGGTAGTCAGAACAATACATGTGCCATTGCGGTTAGGCCATGGCGTTAATTTTTTGACAAACCCTTAGCTTCCTCTTGAGTAAAAGCTGTATAGATTCAGGCTGGTAAACCGGATTACCTTTCTTATCAATTCTTCCTAATGATTGATTGATTTTTTTACTTAAGGATCTAATTTTATTGCCTTTGTGGCCTCTGGCTGCGTATTTCATTTGGTGTAAGCTTACAAGGCGCCCGATCGTTTGTAATTCTTTACTATACTTTTTTAAATGCCGGTAAATTACCAATAACCTGTTTAAAGCAGTTTCCTTTCCTAAAGGCTTTTTAGATAAGGTTTCGTACAATACGGCCGCCTTTTTCATTTCACCTGCTTTCTCAAAGCTTAAAGCAGTATTGAGGGAAGATAATATCATTCATTTCTATATACATAAAATATACCTAATACGGTTTCTGTTTAATAATTATGTGCCGCATATGACTTCTAAATGGGGCAATACTTCCATATATCACAGGAAATTCCAATAAATTGCAGCAATAACCGTTAATTACTTATGTTATCTGCTCATAAATATCCAATTATACTGGCGGACGATGATAATGAGGATTGTGCGCTATTTTCTGAGGCATTGATGGAATTAAATGCAGGGTGCGATTTTCATGTGGTACATGATGGCGAAAGTCTAATGAAAACGCTTTCATGTGTTACATTACCAGCTACTCTTTTCCTTGATATAAATATGCCTGGCCGGAATGGACTTTTATATCTTTCTGAGATCCGCCAGGATCCCAGGTTCGGCACACTTGGTATAATCATTTTATCTGGGGCAGTGAATAACCATATTCCTGACCATGTTGCACGCGATAGTTATACTTTTTTTAAGAAACCAAATAACTTCCCTGACCTTAAATCCTTGCTTATACAGGCTTTGAGCCCGAAGGATATGGGAAATACATCAGCAGGCAGCTAACCGGCTCTTCGGTTACAATCCATATTTTATACTACATCTACGGGTTGTATACTACTACAAAAGGTTCTCGTGCTTTCTACAAATTATTTTATTAAGGCTATTTACCTTTACCATAGTTTAATGAAGTACGATTAACGGCATTTTATTTCTATTCAATGCCTTTTTTTTCTTTTTCCTGACAGGTTTCACACCTCCACTTTTCTGGCCCTGGTGCCAATTTTCAACTCATATCACAGAATAAATGATCATTATATTGGCATGGCAGTTGTTTATTTAGTCATATGCGTAAAAAAACTGATTTTTCTTTTGTATATCCTATTGCCCGGAAAATAGCTGATCCTGATCGTACAGGAGGCTTCCGCCACGAACATATTGCTGATCTTGAGGTTTCAGGTGTCGGATTTTATAATGGTATGCCAGCAGAAGGAACTAATGACCAGTATGAGCTTACGCTCGAAGAGGTTTTATACGAGGGAAAGAATATCTTAAATTTACTTACCAGCCTGGAAGCACTTAATCCGATTATTGAGGCATCTTACCATCACATTCAGGGAACATTCTCAAACCTGCATTTCCGTTCTACTCCTGCCGCCTTGCATGCGGTTACCTTCAATGCAGCAAGGGTGATATCCTTTCCGCTACAACAGAAAGCCAATTAATACTTCATTTTTGTAAATGACAGATAAAAAAAACAGTAATTAAGAATATATTTTACATAATTCATACTTTTTTAGTATTTTGGTAACCCCCTAATACTTAAAAGTAAAAAGCTTGGATACGTACCTTCAAAGACCAATCAGCGAAATTCAAATGGAATTGCTGATGGAATGTCATGAAAGCCAGATTCTTAACCGGGATCCTGCGTTAGGGCCTCAGCATATGAAATACCTTAAAAGGCTGGTCAAAATGGGTTTGATTATTCCCGGGAATTTTGAAAAGGAAGGTAAGAGCCTGCTGCGATTTTACATAACTCCGATTGGTATCAGCTATCTAGCAAATCTTTCCTAAAAACATCCCTGATCCGTTATTCCAATTTAGAATTCCATAGATGGCACCAGTGTTGCAATTACATCGATAAAAAATATGAACACTGCTAACTATAAAGTATGGAATAAACTACCTGCTCTAACTTTATTATTCTGGCTGACAAAGATTTCCGCTACTACACTCGGCGAAACTGGTGGTGACTGGCTCGCCCAAACGCTGGAGGTAGGATATGCAATAAGTACACTGATCTTCTTTGCTTTTTTCCTGGTTACAGTATTTGCACAACTAAATATAAACCGTTACATCCCTGTATTATATTGGTCAGTAATTGTAGCCACAAGTACAGCAGGAACAACCATGTCAGATTTTATGGACCGCACCCTGGGATTAGGATATGCTACCGGCTCATTGATTTTAGTATCTCTTCTGATTATCATATTAGTTATCTGGCGCCTGGTGGAAGGAAATCTTTCAGTTTCCCACATTCAGTCACGCCGCGGAGAGGCATTTTACTGGGTAGCTATTCTTTTCTCGAATACCCTCGGCACCGCCCTGGGTGATTTCCTGGCAGATGATTCGGGACTTGGGTTTGGTGGCAGTGCGTTATTAATCACAATTATATTAATAGCCATCATCCTGACATACTACTTTACCCGTATATCCCGGGTAGTGTTATTCTGGATTGCCTTTGTGCTGACCCGGCCATTTGGCGCCACCTTTGGAGACCTGCTTACAAAAAGCGAGGAAAAAGGAGGTTTAGGGTATGGTACAAAGTGGGCTTCTCTTATTCTGTTGGGTTTGTTGATTGTATTGGTTATATATGAAACTGCCACGATGAATAAAAAATCAGCCGGATCACGGTCTTCCAGTAATATGCTTTCTTAAAACAATAAAATTATCAGGAAACGTTATCCAGGTAATGCATTTGAAATGAGAAGTGAAGTGAGAAGAATAGAGGATGTTTTCTCATTTAAACTAACTTTAATAATACAATTTTATATCATGAGACATTTTTTACTGGTAATTTTTTTGGTAAATTATTTTATTTCGTTCGGCCAGGAAACTGCAAACGTTACATGTAGCCGTACAAAAGATTTAAATGGCCAGCAAAACATATCGTATTATCAATACCCTTCTCTGAATAAGTACGATGTAAAGTACCTTAAAATTGACCTTTCAGTTGAAACCAATAGCCGGTTTTTGTCTGGTACTTCTACAACAATTGCTAAAGCTTTAGCACCCCTTGATTCATTTATCATGGAAATAAAAAACACTATGGTAATTGATTCTGTTTATATAAACGGGGTGAAAAAAGTTTTTTCCCAGGGCAACGACCACGTTTTTATTCCTTTAGTTCCCGCAGTGGTGCAGGGGGGGATGGTAAACGCCCAGTTTTTTTATAAGGGAACTGCTTCTGGTTCTGGAGTATTTACGGGAACAGTTGGCAGCAACGGCCTTAATTATACAGCCACCTTATCAGAAAGCTACCAGGCCAGAGAATGGTTCCCCGTAAAACAGATCTTGAGGGATAAAATAGATTCGGCTGATATGTGGTTCACTACCAGTGCTACAAATAAAGTAGGTTCAAATGGTTTGCTGCAAAGCGTGATGAGCCTGCCTGGCGGGAAAGTGCAATATCGTTGGAAGGAAAAGTATCCCATGAATTATTACATGCCGAGTTTCTCAGTCGGTAACTACATGGAATATCTTAATTACGCCAAACCTGCCGCCATGGCGCCGGATTCAATTTTAATCCAGCATTATATAGTGAATAATCCCACTTATTTTGCCGGTATAAAACCAAACCTGGATAAGACACCTGTTTTCATAGAAAAAATGAGTGAATTGTTCGGATTGTATCCTTTTAAAAATGAAAAATATGGTCATGCTCACGCTGCCATTGGTGGTGGTATGGAACATCAGACAATGAGTACTATGGCTGGGTTTACATCAACCCTCATAGCTCATGAACTGGGGCACCAGTGGTGGGGAGATAATGTAACCTGCGCAACCTGGAATGATATCTGGCTTAATGAAGGCTTTGCCAGCTATTGCGAATACCTGATGATTGAAAAACTGCCGGCTCTTATCCCAAGTACAACTGCATCTGCCTTTATGCAGGGTTACCATAACTCCGTGATGTCTTCACCTGGTGGCAGCGTATTTATTCCGCAGGCCTCTGTTTTTGATGAGAACAGGATTTTTGACAGCCGGTTAAGTTATGCCAAAGGTGCAACTGTAATTCATAACCTACGTTTTGAAATGCAGGATGACAACCTGTTTTTTAACGCTTTAAAAACCTACCAAACCCAGTATAAGGATTCCGTAGCTTCTACCGGAGACCTTAAGCGCATAGCAGAAACAGTTAGCGGAAAGGACCTGACTGATTTTTTCAACCAGCTAATTTACGGCGAAGGCTTCCCGACCTTTAATGTTACATTTTTTAAGGAAGGCCAGGGTGTGCTGGTATTACGTATCAGTGAAACTACCAGCATGCCATCAATAACTCCTTTCTTTAAAGGATTATACGAATTCACTATCACCTCTGCCCAGGGTGATACAACGGTAAAAGTGAACCTGGCTGCTAATAACCAGGAGTTCCGTTTTAATTACAACAAAACTCCGGGAGGTATCGTGGTTGATCCGAACAACTGGGTAGTAAATGCTACCGGCACTATTGTAAATGGAGGTGTGGTAATTCCGGCAAGCCAGGTTACGTTATCAGGAATTGCCAATGATTGTAAAGTCAACCTGAGCTGGACAACCTTAAACGAACATAATATCTCAAAATATGAAGTGGAATACGGAGTCAGCCCAGCTGTATTCAGCAAGGTAGGAGAAGTAGCCGGAACAAATACATACACAGATCAGCAGCATGGATTCATTTACCAACCTTCCGCAGCGGCTGCCCATCATTATTTCAGATTAAAGATTCTGGATACATTATCCCAATTGCGGTATAGCAATGTGATTGATATCAGCCTGCCATGTAATTATATTCCAGGTATAAGTGTAGGACCTGTGCCTTATGTGTCAGGGCCTTTAACCCTTTACGTTACTTCCGCATCTATGGGAGTTGCTAATATTTATTTGTATAATGCTTTAGGTGAAATGGTTTATACCTCCACTGAACCTGTGCTTCCCGGTCTGAACCGGTTAAGTGTTCCCCTTTATCGTTTCCCTAAGGGAATTTACATACTGCGCGCCATTTCAGGTACGAGCAAAATAAGCACGAAAATATCCCGTCTATAAAAAAAATACCGGTCGATCGACCGGTATTTTTTCAGTTACATTCTTACTATAATTATTGTTTAACCAGGCGTACAGTTTTACGTTCCTGTCCTTGTATTATCTCAACGAAATAAGTACCGGGTGCCCAACCATAACCAAATTTAGTGGTATTATTTGCCGCTATCCTGTTTGAGGCAAACATCGATTTACCCATTGCATTTGCAACCCTTACGGTTACCGGCTGGTTATTTCCTTTTACAACTACCTGGAAGTAATCAGCGGTAGGATTAGGAGAAACAGTTACACGGAACGCGGGGTTAAAATCATCTGCAGATGAAACAATCTGTTGTTGACCAGTGAAATCATCATCATCATCATCATCATCGTCGTTGCCATCATGGTCATCATCATCATCTCCGCCATTCACGTAACAATCCGGTTTTACCAGTATAGTACTTTGGCTATTAGGAGCCATGGTGCCTGTTCCAAAACCACCCAGGGTAGTGCGAGTGACAAAACTGTTTTGACAAACCGGCGCCACATTTCCTGAATAAGTTGAACCTTCAAGAGATTTCGTTTTATACTTAACAGAGATTACATAAACCCGGCCAGGTGTAGCGCCGCTGATTTTAACTCTTGCCTGTCCGTTTGACCAGTCATTTGCATTGGCCCTCTCATTGCAACTAAGATCATAAGCACGGATTTTTTTAACTTCGAAAAACTTAAAACCAACACAACTCTTGGTCTGGATGACATCCACATAAAAACTGTTACCTGATCCTAGTACAGCCGGTGCCGTTACCTTTGTATAATAAAGGAAGTATTTAGGAGATACTTTCTTCACTTTGCGGTTTTCTGCCTTATAACATACATTCGTTAATGTATTTGCACCAGCATTATACTGTGCGCAACTTACAGAAGAAGGATAGGTATTTCCGGTAGTGGTTGGGGGAGGAGGCGGTGGTGGAGGTGGTGCGCAATTTACTGTCCAGGTTACAGTCCTGGAAGTAGTAGCGGTGTTTCCACTTGCATCAGTTGCCACCCAGGTACGTGTTTGTGAACGGTTATTGCCACTGGAAACCACTGCGGCTGTGCCAGGAGTAAGGGTAGGAGTACCACAATTATCAGATGCAGTGGCAGTGCCTAATGCCGCTTCAATAGCGGCAGCAGTAGGGTCACATCCTAACGTAGTTGTACTTCCGGTAGCAGTAACTGTAGGATTGGTATTATCTGCCACGTTTACAACAGAAGTGCAGGTGGATGTATTTCCATTCACCGTAAAAGTTACAGTAACAGTGTTATTGCCCCTGTCTGCGCAGGTAAATGCTGATTTAGATAACTGTATATTAGTAACCCCGCAACTTCCGACAGTAGCATTTGTAACCATTGCAGTAGTTAATGTTGCGTTTCCTGATGAATTTAATACCAATGAAGCCGGGTTGCATCCCGGTGCATACGAGGTATTTGCAAAAACATAAAGTTCGCGTACACTGTACAGGTAGGTGTTAGAAGCAAGAGTCCAGTCAGGATGAGTGCCGGGAGTGTTATTTGAGCCGATTCCCAGGTCATCTGAACTGAAGTTTGTGTAAGACCATCCATTATAACCAAAAACCGTCTGTCCCGCCAGGTAATCGTGCACCTGGAATGATCCATAACAGTTATCACCTGTTAAAGAAGCATCTCCAAAATCATAAAGTGTTTCAGAGGCACCAGGCACTCCGGCACCATTGTTTGCATTGTAACACCGGCTCCAGAATTCTATATTTCCACTTATACCGTTTTTAATTACGCCTGCACTGTTGCGTATGTTCATATTCGCCACCAGTTGCTGATAAAAAATATCTCCTATCGGGATACCCACACGGCTAAGATCATTCGAAAAGGTATTCATAGATACCCAAACCCACTGGGTGCCAAATTGCGGGGATACCAGTTTGACATAATAAGCAACCCTGGTGAAAGGAGTGCTGCTTAATGCAGTTGAATTGTTTACCGAATACGGAATATCTGAAAGAGATTGCCAGTTCTGATCTGTGGCTGGTACCGGTAACTGGTAAACGAGATTGTATCCGCTGGCTTCCGGCACATTTGCTAAAATTTCTGCATTAGCAGGGTAAGTAATACTGCCACATTGCGCGAAACTCCTCGTAGAACCCACCAGGCAAAGCAGGGCAAAAAGGTACTTGCACTTACTTAGAAGAAGTAATGATTTTTTCATTCTTTTACATTTATTAGTTAAAAATAAGTTGAACCCATAGTGGGACAGGTATCATTACGGATGCAGGAAAAAGACCGGTTAGCCAGGATATTAAATAAGTTAGCGCATTCTTTGCCTTTGGGGATTGGCGGTTTTAGCGGATCTCAGGTTCATAAAGATGAGGCATTTTGTTCAATTATACAAGTTTTGTTAAATTTAATTACCTCTGGAATACTGTCAGGCATAGTTGACCCGTCTCCAGGAAATCCAAAATCCCGGGTATCACGGTAGTGCTCAAACGTTTACGTTAATTATTTGCAGAAGCTCCCTGGTGATATTCTTTTTCGATCAATTCATTAAAATCACTTTCTTTGTCCACGATCCATGATGGTAGTTCAGCAGGTATGATCTTCCAACCGCCATTTTCCAACTGCATCTGGAAAATAATCCTTGAACCGTATTCTTCAGCAGTATCAACAGTAAATAGGCTATCTGGCCGGTCGTTAGGTTTGCGGAAATTAAATTCTTTCAGGCGGCCATCAATTTTTATCAGCCGGGTAAACTGGATATTCTTTACGAAGGAAATCATAGGTTTTTGCAGCAGGCATATCAAGAAATGTACTAACCTTAATATTTGGGGATAAATAGGTAAGCCTGCGCTGATACTTCTGTTTAATTTGCATCAAATTATCAGTATTGGAAGATATTTATATATATGCAATTATTGGATTTGTTACCGGCATCCTGGTAACATCAGTAGTATACCTGTTAAGTTCTGCCGGGCTAAAAAAATCCAATAAAAGTTTACAGGGATTTTTAGAAAGTGAGAGGCTGCGAAAGGAAATTCTGGCCAAAGAAAATAAAACACTTCATAATTCCAGGGAAGATGCTGTGGAAGCATTTGAGCTTAAAATAAAAAAATACCAAAACCTGGTACAAAGACTTGATGAAGATATTCTCCTGTTGCAAAAAAGCAATGAA
>JBKJUT010000176.1:0-6965 GCA_046590515.1 Ferruginibacter sp. | reverse complement strand
CCCGGCAGTTCAATAATCTGGATACGTATTCAACTTATATTGGTATTGGTTTTTTAACCAGTGACAGGGCTTACATCTACCACATCAGCGATACAACAGGTAATGCTTTGCGGGTAGATTCCCTGGCTTCTTTTATAGCGGTTAGGGGAAGCTACTATTTCAGTGCCTGGGAAATGAATAATGATGAACCTACCTTCCAGGCATTTTTAAAGGTGCTGGATGATTTAAGCCGCCAGCCTGTTTACTTTGACCGGGATTTTGACCTCACCAATGGCGGTGATCAACTGTATTGCTCAGAATTCTGCGCCCTGGTATTGAATAGTTTGCCAACCCGGATGTGTTTTGTTCCGAGACAGGTTTCTCTAAACCCTGTATTTGCAGCTATTCTTCAACGCAGGGTTTTGGAATATTACCCGGTAGATTTTTTCAGGCAAGGATCTTTTACTAAAATTCTTGAGTGGTTCATTAATGAACCTTTTGTCCGTTAATGTAAGTTGCCAGTACTTTTGTTTTCAATATGTCTGCAGGCTGGCACTGCATAATGTCCGTATCGACCATTATAAAATCTGCCGCCATTCCTTTTTCCAGGCTGCCTTTTTCCTTTTCTTCAAAAGCTGCACGGGCCGCCCAGGTGGTCATTCCACGCAATGCCTCCTGCCTGCTGAGCGCATTCTCCATTTGATAACCACCCTGCGGGTAGCCGCTTGCATCCGTTCTCACCACAGCAGCATAAAAAGTTTTAAGCGGACTGATATCCTCCACCGGGAAGTCTGTACCCAACGGAATCCAGCTATTTGTTTGCATTAATTTCTTAAACGCATAGGCATTCTTCACCCTGTCAGGGCCAAGACGCTGACCTGCCCAATACATATCGCTGGTAGCATGAGTTGGTTGTACCGAAGGAATGATATTATAATCCTGGAAATAATGAAAATCATTTTCATTCACTACCTGGGCATGCTCTATCCGCCAGCGTCGGTCATTTTTCCCTTTTAACACCCGGGCATATTCCTTCAGGATAGTACGGTTGCCGCTGTCGCCAATCGCATGTGTACACATCTGGAAATCCGAACCTGCAAGTTTGTTTGCTATCAGTGCATAATGAGTTGAATCATTTAATAAAAAACCTGTCCATCCCGGTTTGTCAGCATAATCTTTTAAAAGGCAGGCACCCCGGGACCCCAGAGCCCCATCTGCATATACTTTGAACCCGCCTACATGGAGATAAGGAGTTTTATACTGCCCACTGGCAAGCCACTTGTCGTAATAATGTGCACTGTCTGTTAATAAAGCAAAAATTTTCATACGGAGACCTCCGTTCTTTTGTGCTTCATCCAGCAGGTTGATGGTATGTTCACTTACACCGCAATCATGCACTCCCGTTAACCCCACGGCAAAGCAAAGTTGCTGGGCTTTTATAAAATTTACTTTGGCCAGGGAATCTGAAACAGCCGGCACTACATTATCAATCATGTCCATCGCATTATCTATAATAATACCGGTTAACCGACCATCTTTCTTTTCAAAACTTCCGCCTGCCACAGTAGATTGATCCGTGACTCCTGCAAGGTCGAAGGCTTTCTGGTTAACGAGGGCTGCATGCCCGTCTATCCTTTTTAAAAACACCGGTCGGTTTGGAAAAAGGCTGTCTAGTATTTTCTTGTCAGGATATTCCTTAACTGCCCAATCATTCTGGTCCCACCCACGACCGTATATCCATTCCATAGGAGCAGTGGGAGCATATTGATTTATTTTTTCTATCACTTCTTCAAAAGAATTAGTACCGGTTAACTCTACTTTCCACATGTCTGTAGCGAAGCCCGCAAAGTGGCAATGCGCATCAATAAGTCCGGGGAAGATGCTTTTGCCTGCTGCATCAACTGATTCTTTGCCCTCGTAATCCTTCATTATCTCCTCGTTGGTGCCGGTGGCTATAATCTTTCCATCCCTGATCGCCATTGCCTGCACTACTGAAAAATTACTGTCTGTAGTATATATATGCGCGTGATGCACCAGCAGGTCGGCCTGCTGCCGGAATTTGCAGGCTGAAAAAAGAAAAACAAAAAGTACCATGGGAAAGAAATGTTTACAGCTCATTTATATTTTTTTCTCAAATGTAGGCTTAAAAACATTTTATGCCGGCTGAAATAAATTCAGTGTAATAAGTAGTGAATTGATATCAGGTTTTTCAATTTTACCAGGCAATGGCCACTGTGCGGGGAAACTGAAAACCGGGAAAAGAGTAAGTATAATATTTAAATAATTTTATGTTCAGATTAATTTTTATGGCCGGGATGCTGCTGTCTTTCCAGGGCCACGCCCAAAACCGTATAGCTTTTTCAGAAGAAGAAGATATTACTGTAAATGAATCATACAGTCGTACAGTCAATGCCCGCACGCTGGTAATTGCAAAAGGAGATTATGAAGTGATTTATGATAAAGCCAATTTTGGTACGGTCAACCTTCATGTGAAAAGCTATGTTCCGACTGAAGAACCGGTGAGCAATTATATCGGCATCAGGATCAGGATCGCAAAAATCCATTGCAAACAATATAAAGATGAATGTGTGGCCTGTATAGGATTTAACTGTGGTCTTATTAAAGTCGATAATTATATCAATCACCCACGTACAAAAAACTGTACGCTTCATTTAAGTAAAGATGGCACCACTCTTACTATTCAGTTTACAGAATTTGTAGATTGGGAATCTTTGAAATAATTACCAGGACCCGTATTTGTGCGGGTCTTTACTTTTTCCTTTTCTCATACCTTACCAATAAAAATGAAACAATTCATAACGGGTTTTATAATTATCGCGGTTCAGATTAGCGCTAATGCGCAATCCACTCACCCGCTTATCTACAAAAATTTTGACATGGAAACCCTGGGTCAAATCCTGGATAGCAGCAGGCTCAACCTGGTTGTATTCAGTGCTACCTGGTGTCATCCCTGTGTTAAAAAACTTCCCGGCATTGTTGCTGTTCATAACAGGTACCGGCAAAAAGTAAACCTGATTTATATTTTTGACAATTCCTCCAGGAAAAATTTGTTAGCAAAGTTATTATCCCAGGCAGGTTATCGTGATACGGTTTACTTATATGACAATACTATATACAATAGCTCCGTGAATAAAAACGTGCGGAAAATCACCAGGCAGTTTAATGCTGCATACCGGTTTAACGAACGTCTTGTGGCGCAAAGCGCAGCATTTTTATTAGATGGGAATAACCGGTTGATAGTGCCCCCTTTTCTGGGGGATACTATTTCCATTATCAAATATTTAGATCATTACACCTCCACGGGTTTTTCCCAATAAACGCTTCTTACATGCCGGCGTAATGTATTCTCCAGGCTATCCGGAACAGGATATTAAAGTTCGTTCCTGGTTGTCATGTTTGGTCTATAATTTTCCTGTTTAGGTTTTATCTTTACTGCCAGGACAGATTATATGTATAGCCCAGAAGAAATAAAAAAATTACAGGAGGAAAGTAAACAGTTTTTAAAATCAGCTTCTATTGATAAAAAAAATGTGGGGGAACTGAGGGATGTTTTGCGTTTTCATGAGCATCGCTATTATATACAGAATGATCCTTTATTGAGCGATACAGAATATGATATACTTTATACCCAGCTTGAAAAATTTGAAGCGGCTAACCCGGGATCGGTCACTAAAGATTCTCCCACCCAGCGTGTAGGCGCCGGGCTTATTAAAGACTTTCCCAAAGTACAGCACCTGGTTCCCATGCTTTCATTGCAGAATTCCTATAATGCCGGAGACCTGGAAGATTGGGACCGGAAAGCCAGGGAATTATCCGGTTTAAGCGAAATTGAATATTGTATTGAACCAAAATTTGACGGTGCAAGTATTTCCATAATTTATGAAAACGATCACCTGGTACGTGCGGCTACCCGTGGTGATGGTGAAACCGGGGATGACATCACCACCAACATCCGGCAGGTAAGATCAGTGCCATTGTCTGCCCGTTTCAGCAAATATGATATAGATCACATTGAAATACGCGGTGAAGTAATGATGCGCAAATCCAGTTTTGAAGCATTTAATAAGCTGCAGTCTGAAGCAGGATCGCCTTTATTGGCCAACCCACGTAATGCGGCAGCCGGCAGCCTTCGTATGAAAGACCCTGCTGAAGTAGGGCGGCGTAACCTCGAAGCCTTTCTTTACCATGTGAGTTATGTGTCAATTACCGGAGATATCCACAAAGGCTTATTAACGCATAGCGGCACCCTGGATATGTTATGGGAGCTTGGATTTAAAAGTCCGAAAAAGGAAATGCATGTAGTGAAAGGGATAGAAAAGGTGATCAGTTATATCGGTGAATACGAACTCAAAAGAGATACCCTCCCTTACGAAATTGATGGAATGGTGGTAAAGGTGAATGAACTGGCACTACAGGATAAACTCGGAATGACCTCGCACCACCCGCGCTGGGCTATTGCTTTTAAATTTAAAGCCCGGCAGGCCACCAGCAAACTTCTCGAGGTGAATTACCAGGTTGGCCGCACCGGTGCAGTCACCCCTGTGGCAAAGATAGAACCTGTACAGGTAGGCGGGGTAACAGTATCCAGCATCAGTATACACAATGAAGAATACATACGGGAAAAAGATCTTCGCATTGGCGATAATATACTAATTGAACGCAGCGGTGATGTGATCCCTCAAATTGTAAAATCTTTGCCTGAACTCCGCACCGGTAACGAAGCTCACATTATATATCCAACTGATTGCCCGGTGTGCCAGGATCCCCTTTCTAAAACAGAAGATGAGGCAGTATGGCGTTGTGTCAACATTAATTGTAAGGCCCAGGTAGTTGAACGTATCATCCATTTTGTAAGCAAGGATGCCATGGATATAAGAAGCCTGGGTGAAGCCAACATTAAAAAATTCTTTGACCTGGGATTATTAATGGATATTCCAGGCATCTTCACCCTCGACTATGCCGCACTGGGACAACTGGAAGGGCTGGGGGAGAAATCAGTAAACAAGCTAAGGCAGGCCATTGAAACCAGTAAAAGCCAGCCTCTTCATCGGCTTATTTATGGCCTGGGCATTCGGTTTGTAGGGGAAACTACGGCTAAAACCCTTGCCCAATCAATCAATGGAATCATGGAACTGTCGGCACTTTCTGAAGAAGAACTGCAGCAGTTTGAAGATATAGGCACTAAAGTGTCCGGTAGCATAAAAGCTTTTTTCGGCAATATTGACAACATAAAGATGCTGGAACAGTTACAGGGACTGGGTGTATCTATGCAAAACAGCCATCAACCTTTGGTGGGTGGTAACTTAAGCGGACAAACGTTTTTATTTACCGGTACCCTGACGTTAAAGCGCAGTGAGGCAGAAGAAAGAGTAGAAAAAAATGGTGGTAAGGTCATAAACAGCGTTAGTACCAAACTACACTACCTCGTGGTAGGGGAAGATGCAGGCAGTAAATTGGAAAAGGCCAAAAAAATCCAGGGAATAAAAATCATTAGTGAAGAAGAATTTTTAAAAATGCTACCTACTTAGCAGTTTTATTTTTATATTTAACTGGATGAATTTGATCAGTTAACGCTGACATCACGTTTTAAATCCTATTATCATGATTAAAAAAGTCGCCGGTGAAACCTGGAAGCAAATGCTTTTTACAGGTCACAAGCAATTAAGGAAAAAATATGCTGTTTCAAATATGGGCCGGGCAGCCAGCTATTCGGATGACCTTATGGAAGATGGAAAGTTGCTCAATGGCTCATTGACTTCAGGCTACAAAACCCTTAACCTGCATGTAGAAAATGGGAATGGCACCATTTATATACATCGGGAAGTAGCCAAATTATTTTGTAAAAAACCTTCTCCAAAGTATAAATATGTAGTACACGTCAATCACAAAAAGAAGGACAATACTGCCAAGAACCTGAAGTGGGCTACCCAGGAAGAAGTGAGTACGCACCAGCAGAAAAGCCCTGAAAAAATTGCTTACAAAAAAAGGCAGGCTAATCGCACAGTAGGTCTAAAACTTACTGCTACCCAGGTTAAATCTATTAAAGATGCGATCGCCAATCCAAAAAGAAAACTCACTTATAAGCAGATGGCTGCAAAATATGATGTGAGTGAAATGACACTTTACCGTATCAAAAGCGGTGAAAACTGGGGCCGGATTAAATAAAATTCTATATCATTATTAATATATTAAAGGAACCAACTGGTTCCTTTTTTGCTTATAGTAAACCGGTTAAAATTCAATTATGTCATTTAAGAATACCTTACATTTTCTTGCCGCTTTAAAAGATAATAACAACCGGGAATGGTTTGAAAAAAACAGGTCATGGTATGAAGAGTCCAAAGCGGAGTTTGAAAATTTCGTGGAAAGTCTGATTGCAGGTATTGGAAAGTTTGACCTTGATGTACGCGGGCTAACAGCTAAACAATGCACCTTCCGGCAATACAGGGATGTGCGATTTTCCAGAGATAAGCGCCCATTTAAAATTAACATGGGAGCCTATCTTAACAAAGGCGGGAAGAAAATAAATACAGCCGGGTATTATTTTCACCTGGAGCCTGGTAAAAGCTTATTCGCTGGTGGACTATGGATGCCGGAGGCTGTACCCCTATTTAAAGTGCGGCAGGAAATAGACTATAATTATACTGAATGGAAAAACATACTGCAGTCTCCTGGCTTTAAGAAAGCCTTCTCAACAGGCCTGGACATGAACGATTCTTTAAAACGTGCACCTAAAAATTTTGAAACAGACAGTGAAGCACTAGACTTCATCAGGCTCAAAAGTTTTATTGCCAGGCAGGATGTGGAAGACAAAACCGTGTTACAGCAAGACTTTCACAAAGTAATTATACAGAAAAGCAAAATAGTTAAACCCCTGCTCGACTTTCTAAACCGGTCCATCATGTAAAAAAAATGGCCAGTGATAAACATCACCGGCCTTGCTTACCTCTGAAACCACAAGAAAA
>JBKJUT010000259.1:0-3342 GCA_046590515.1 Ferruginibacter sp. | reverse complement strand
CAAATTCATTTTTTGAAACTCCATAGGGGTTAAGCGGTTGAAGTTCCGATACAATTTCATGGTCATCATTGTAGCCCAGGCTTCCATCTCCATACGTAGCGGCCGAGGAGGCATACACCATAGGCACCCGATTTTCAGTACAATATTTCCACATTTCAATGGAATAATCCACATTCAGCCGCTGATGTATGGAGTAATCAAATTCGGTTGTATCAGTACGTGCGCCAAGGTGAAAAATAAAATCAATTGCCGGTTTTTCTGTACGTAACCAGCCAAAAAAACTTTCTCTCTCAATACACCGGATAAATTTTTTGTGTTCCAGGTTGGCCGCTTTTTCCGGGTGTGAAAAATCATCAACCAGCAGCAGGTTTTCATAACCCAGTTCATTTAAATATCCAACAAGGCAACTTCCTATAAATCCGGCAGCACCGGTTACTACAATTACATCTTTATTCATACCTGTTTAAATTGGATCTAATACATTGTCCAGGTTTTTCTCCAGGATATCAGTAATAGCATGATCATATTTATTTTTCCAATCTGCACTTCTTCCCCAATTCACATTATCAACTATCACTTCATTTGAGGTAACTACGCCTAATTCATGGTAGGGAATACCGGCATCGACCAGCAACTGATCAATTTCTGCTTTATTACCTGGCTCAAAGGAGATTATTACCCTGCCTTGTGCTTCACCAAACCAGTAAGCATCTTTTCTCACCTCCATATCCGTTGCAAGCACCTGGCATCCCAATTCACGCGGGAAGGCGCTTTCAAATAAAGATACTACCAGCCCGCCTTCACTCACATCATGCGCTGAGGATACCAATTTCATTTTTATTAAACGGGTAACTAGCTGTTGCATTGAAAATTCTTCTTCCAGGTCAAAATAGGGTGCAGGACTATTGATCTCGCCCACAATTTTTGCCAGGTATTCAGACGAACCGATATCATTGGGACATTTACCCACTACGTAAATCAAATCACCGGCAGTTTTAAAATCAAGGGTCATTTTATCTGCTATATTTTCCAGCAGGCCTACCATACCAATAGTAGGTGTCGGATATACGGGACCGTCAGGCCCCTGGTTATAAAAGCTCACGTTTCCTCCTGTTACCGGTGTATCGAACCTGATACAGGCTTCTCCCATTCCTTTTATCGCCTGTACAAACTGGAAGTACACGCCGGGGTCGTAAGGATTTCCAAAATTGAGACAATTGGTAACGCCCAGGGGTTGCCCGCCGCTGCAGACAATATTTCGTGCAGCTTCTGCCACGGCGATCATCGCACCTTTGTATGGATCCGCGTACACATACCGGCTGTTACAATCCGTTGTTAGCGCCAGTGCTTTACGGGTAGGCTTGGCCAATACTACGGCTGCATCTGAAGGTGCATTGGTAGAGGTGTTCCCTGTGCCCACCATGCTGTCGTACTGATCATAGATCCAGCGCTTACTCGCAATGTTGGGTAATTGAATCAGTTTTTCCGCTACCGCTTTTAAATCGTCGGGCTGCGGAACATCATCTATTGAAAAATTCTGAAGGGTGGCGAGATATGCAGGTGGCGTAAAAGCTCTTTCATATACCGGTGCACCTCCACCCAATACCAGTTCTACGGCAGGCAACACAGCCTCAAGAGTGCCATTCATATAAAAATGCAACAACCCATCATTGGTAACCTCACCTATCTGGCTGCATGGAAGGTCCCATTTTTCAAACACATTTATAACAGAAGCTTCTTTGCCTTTTTCTACTACCATCAACATCCTTTCCTGGCTTTCGCTAAGCAGGAGTTCCCAGGCTTTAATATTGTTTTGGCGGGCAGGTACTTTATCCAGGTCGATCCGCATGCCGGCATTTCCCTTGGCACTCATTTCGGCTGTAGAGCAGATAATACCGGCAGCTCCCATGTCCTGCATCCCGACAACCGCACCGGTCTGGATCACTTCTAAACAGGCTTCCAGTAATTTTTTATCCTGCATGGGATCGCCAACCTGCACAGCCGGTAAATCTTCGGCACTGTCTTTTGTGATTTCGGCGCTGGCAAAAGATGCGCCGCCGATCCCATCTTTACCGGTGGCGCTGCCTACAAAAAATACCGGGTTGCCCGTGCCTTCGGCTGTTGCTGAAACAGTTTCACCATTTTTTACAATACCTACACTCATTGCATTCACTAACGGGTTGGTATGGTAGCACTCTTCAAAATAAATTTCACCTCCTACGGTGGGTACGCCAAAGCAATTTCCATAGTGCCCGATGCCATGGACCACGCCGGCAAGCAGATGCTGGGTTCGTGGATCATCTAATTTGCCAAAACGTAAAGAATTCAGGGATGCAATGGGCCTGGCACCCATGGTAAAAATGTCGCGGTTAATTCCACCCACCCCGGTAGCTGCCCCCTGGAAAGGTTCTATTGCAGAGGGATGATTGTGTGATTCAATTTTAAAAACTACGCCATATCCATCACCAATGTCCATAAGTCCGGCGTTTTCATCACCAGCTTTAACCAACATCTTACTGCCATCACGTGGCAGGGTTTTTAACCATTTAATTGAATTTTTATAACTGCAGTGCTCACTCCACATCCCACTAAATGCACATAACTCAGTAAAATTTGGTGTACGCTGCAACTTTTCTTTTATCAGTTCAAACTCTTCCGCTGTGATTCTTAATTTTGCTGCAGTGTCGGCCGTTATTTCCATAATTAAATTGAAAATGTGTAGAAAGGGCAAAGGTACAACCTGCCATTTGCATGGGGAATGTATGAGGCTGTTTATTTTAACTAACTTCCCACATCAAAACCAGCTACATTGTTTTACCTGCTGTTTGTCTTTTATTTTATTATTATTGGCTTTCTCATAATTAAGATGCCTTTCACCAGGGATACAGGCCTGGGTAATTATTACTTGCAGGGCCTGTTCACACTCAGAATAGCTGCCGCAATTGCCATTGGTTGGATGTCGGCCACATATTACCCGCAAGGCAATGATTACTGGAATATGAACCGCCATGCTGCAGAGGAATACCAGTTACTGATTCACCAGCCCGCCACTTTCTTCACTGATATTTTTTATTCTCCATACAAAAACTATGGTGGTTTTTTTAGTTCCTGGGGATCTTATTGGAAGGACCTGGCTAATAACATTATCATAAAACTCCTGGCAATCGGAAATCTTGCCAGCCGCGGTAATTATTATATCAATGCCTTGTTCTATAATTATTTTATTTTTTTGGGTTCGTGTGCCTTATACCGTTTGGCAAAGTCTGTAATTAAAGAGAAGGATATGCTGCTGGCAGGTTGTTGTTTCCTGGTACCTTCCTTCCTGTATTTTAGTGCCGGGCT
>JBKJUT010000232.1:0-14015 GCA_046590515.1 Ferruginibacter sp. | reverse complement strand
CTGTCTTTATTTACTACTGTCAGGTCAAGATACAAAGTGTCGTCGGTAAAGATTACATCTTCTCCCAATACCTGGACTGCCGGCATAGCTTTGTATCTTGAGCTGTCTTTATTTACTACTGTCAGGTCAGCCACCAGAGCAGCATCTGTGGATTTATAAGAAAAACGCCCGGTATTCGGGTTGCGCAATACATTGTTTAAAATGATAAATCCATTATTATAAAAGGCAGTGTCTTTTATACCGATGACTGATTCATTGAAACGGGCCGTATCTTCTGCTTTTTCACCACTTAAAGCATAAGAAATGTAGGTGAACACATCACGGTTAAGATAAGAATGGGTAGCGGGGTTGCTGCTCATGTTGTTATCTTTCATCATGTACACATCGGGGCGAAGGGTAAAGGTTTCTGTTACTTTTTGAGTAGCAGGATCCTTACGCTCAAAAGCGAGTTCAAAAAAACGTCTGCCTTTTTCATGCCCGGTTGAATCGCCGAGATATGTTACTTCGTAATCTGCCATACGGGTAGGCAACTGGCGAATGAGAGTAAGGTTCTCACGCGGGTTGTCTTCTTTTTTAGTCATGGGATCTTTGCCGGCCGGAAGGTTTATCCCATTTACCATACTGCTGCTGATTACTTCCTTATTACTGCTGGAAATAAGTATTCCTACAAGCATAAGGGCAAAACCAAAATGAGCCACTGAACCACCGGCGTTGCGCAATTTTCCATTCAGGCCGATCCAGATATACATTCCGTTTGCTACAACAGAAAAGCAGGTGGCATAAAAAGCAATGTAAATTGTTACCAGGAAGCCGGGTCCTTCTTTATGGTATTCCAGGGGATAAAATACAAGAACCAGCGTGGTTACTATTGCGGCTATCGCTAACGGCAAGCCGATCTTTTTGAAAAAATATTTATTGGAGGTTTGTTTGTATTTGAAATATTGGGTGATAGCGGTCAGCATCCCCAGTATAATAGCCACCATAACCACGATCTTGTTATAAAGGAATTCTGCATTTTCCGGCATAGCCATGAGACCACCGTGGATTTTAATGATCAGGTCTTTTAACAGAGGCATTTTATTATACACCGGTATTGATGTAATACCAATAATGAACATAGCCGTTAAAAAGAAAACGATAGACCCTATAAACATCCAGAATTCGCGTGAATTGGTTTGTTCTTCCTGGTGAATGACGGGTATACTTTTATAATTCCTGAATAACAGGAACAGGCCGCCTCCGGTAAAAGTTAAAAGGAACCCACCAATCATCACATTGATTGCTTTCCCGGCCTCTGTGAAACTATGAACCGAGGTGTCCCCGAGAATACCGGTACGGGTAAGAAAAGTAGAATATAATACAAAGCTGAAACTAAGAATTGAAAACAGGAAACAGGCCCGTAATGACCGTCCGGTGGCTTTATAAATAAGCAGGGTATGCAATCCTGCAACCAGCAACAGCCAGGGAACCAGGGAAGCATTTTCTACGGGGTCCCAGGCCCAATAGCCACCGAAATTCAGGGACTCATAGGCCCACTTGCTGCCCATCATAATACCTACTCCCAGAATACAGGAACAAAACAATACCCAGGGCAATACTGGTTTTACCCACTCGCCGAATCTTTTGGTTACTAAACCTGCATACGCATATGCAAAAGGAATGATAGTGGAAGCAAACCCCAGGAACAGGATAGGAGGATGTATTACCATCCAGTAGTTACGTAATAATATATTAAGGCCTACACCATCTTTAATAAAAACCAGGTAGTTGGGCCGGCTGAATATCGGGGCGTTTATTTCATTTCGGGTAAGCGTAAAAAGACTGTTGCCAATGCGTACGTCGCCGATATAAATACCCAGCAACATCATCAGTATGAAAAACTGGGCTACACTAACTATTGTGAGTACATGACTTTCCCATTCATTCCTGTTAAAAACAAGGAAGGCACCAATCACGCTTTGCCAAAGTGCCCATAATAAAAAACTTCCTTCCTGGCCCTCCCAGATACAGGCCAGCAAATATTTATATTCAAGCTCAAGGGAGGAATGCTTGTAAGCATACATGTATTCAAAATAATGATGCGAGCAGATAAAAATTATGATGGCAAAAATGGCAATAATACAACCCGCCTGGAGCAGGAAGGCGCCGCGTGCCAGCTTTAGCCAGTTGCTTTTTTCTACTGGAACGGATTTACGTGAAGCTGAAAAAAAAGAAAATGCCGCCGTGGCTGAAGCAAAAAAGGCAAGTATGACAAAGAAATGGCCAAGTTGCCCCGGCAATAAGTGTTCACCTTCAAAATTCATTATAGCTTAGGTTTATAGGATCGTTAATAAGCAGCAACCTGCCTGTTCATACTTTTTTCAAGTTGTTCCTTATCATCCTTGTATTTACTGGGGCACTTCAATAAGATGTCACTGCATTCAAAATGATCTTGCTGCATCCTTCCTTTCATAACAATGCGTTCACTTTTTTCAAGATCTGCCGGCTTACTGTTACGGTAAACCACTTTTGTTTTGCCGCCAAGGCTATCTACTGCAAAAAAAGAAAGAAAATTTGGATTATTTACCGGGTCGTAAGTTATGGGTTGACTTGCATCCAGCCGGGCGATGAGATGTACAAATTTCCCGGGCTTATTACGCGCCGAACTGATGGTATCATAGGTAGAGAAATCTACTGAGTACGCCAGCAAGGCTACAATTAACCCTGCAATGCCAATAAGTATTATAATGTGAGTTTTCTTCATATTATCTTTCAGATCCCGGTATGGGAGATGTAAAAATTCAGGGAGATTTATCCTTACGATAAATCTCCGCAAAGGTAACTCAAATGAAGATTTAAGCAACAAAATGAGATACCTATTTTTGCTGCAGCCAACTTCAATAGCGGTATATTTGCAGAAATTTTTAAAATAGCGGTAATGGCTGATCTTTCTCAATTCGATCCCAGCTCGGCTGGCAATCCCAATAATAATATTTTCGGCCTTCCTTTTACAGAAGAAGAGTCCCGGTTGGTGATTGTACCAATACCGTGGGAAGTAACAGTAAGTTACAATGCAGGTACAGCCCGGGCCCCGGATCACATTTTTAAGGCCAGTCTGCAGATAGATCTTTTCGATCCCGATATTAAAGACGCCTGGAGGGAAGGGTTTTATATGCGTATCCCGAATAAAAAAATCCTCACCAAAAGTGATTACCTCCGAAAAGAAGCAGAACTCTATATCAATTACATATCTCTCGGTGAAAGAGTAGAAGACAATAAATTTATGTGTAAGACCCGCAAAGAAATCAATGAGGGCAGCCTGTTTTTAAATGATTGGGTATTTGAACAAACCAAGCAGTTGCTGGACCAGGGAAAACTGGTGGGTTTGTTAGGCGGGGATCACAGTACTCCCTTTGGATTTTTTAAAGCTATTGCGGAAAGGCACCCGGAATATGGTATCCTGCAGATAGATGCACATTGCGACCTGCGCCAGGCCTATGAAGGGTTTAATTATTCTCATGCCTCTATAATGTATAATTCATTGGAACAAATTCCTTCCATCACCAAACTGGTGCAGGTAGGGGTGCGCGATTATTGTGAAGAGGAAATGGATTATGTAACTGATTCCAATGGCAGGGTAGTTACTTTTTTTGATAAACAGATAAAGGAGCGCCTGTTTGAAGGTGATACCTGGAAGCAGGTGGTGGATGATATCGTTGCGCAACTTCCCAAAAAAGTATACATCAGTTTTGACATAGATGGGTTGCATCCCAAGTTATGGCGTCATACCGGAACCCCGGTGCAGGGAGGGTTCCAGGCCGACCAGGTGTTTTATCTTTTTAAAAAAGTGATGGAAAGCGGGCGTACCATAATCGGTTTCGATTTAAACGAGGTGGGAGTCAGTCATGATGAATGGGATGAAAATGTAGGCGCAAGGGTTTTATACAAACTGTGTAATATGTTAATTGAAAGCAACAGGTAATATGGAAGCATTTGTAATTTTCCTGCAGAACGATAAAATAAAAAGTTACCGTTATATCACTTTGTTTGTACTGGTTATGAACCTGGTGGCATTCAGTTATATTGCCCTGCATACACAGGATTCACGCCTTGGCAGTTTAACCAGCATGGGCATATTCTTAAGTTTTACCTACGTGGCCTTATTCTTAATAAAACAGTATACTAAATACCTTACACGTTACCGGTTGGAAATATCTTTCCTGGTGCTGGGTATGCTTTGGTTAACTATGGGGATGTGGCTCATTACTGTTATGATGATACTTTGTACTGTGCTCGGTTTTTATACGCTTAAGAAATCAGTGGTAACTGTGAACAGGAATGGTGTATCCTATCCGTCAGTGCCTGTTAAAAATTTTTTGTGGAATGAAATGGAAAATGTGGTTCTAAAAGATGACATTTTAACTATTGATCTTAAAAATAATAAATTGATGCAGGCAAACATCGACCTGCATTCTACTGTTAAGATTGATGAAACAAAATTCAATGAATTCTGCCGCCTGAACTTACAGTAGGGTAATATTACAAGGGTTACCGCTGGTAATGAATTAAATTTAGACAATGAGTGTTTTAACCCATTCTCCTTTCCTGATGTATTCGGACGGTAAAGGGAATATTTTTGAAGACGAATCTTTATATGTGACCGGCCGTTCGGGGTGGGATGCTATTCCTGTACCTACTGATGAATGGATATTATTGCCTGAAGGAGGCCAGTTATATGAATTGCCCGGCAGGCGTGGAATTGGACTGGATGTTGCCAGCGGAGAAATACGTGTTTGTGAAAAAGGGTGGGCAGTGGCTGCTTTTATTCCTCCTGCTCATACCGGTTTATATATTGCTGCTTACGAAACATTGCAGGACGCACCAACACTTCCACTATTTTGTTATACCGCTGCCGGTTGGCAGGACGATAAAACGTACGTACCAGCAGTACGCATAGAAAAAGATATCCGCCAGGAAGCTGCAGGATACCATGATGTGGAAATTGATAAAGGAGCTGTCAATTTGTTGCAGGCTTACCCGCAGAACCGGCTGGTAAAGCACCTGATGGATAATTGTTGTATGACCTATACCTGCCCCGCCGCCAGGAACCTGGCACTGGGGCGATGGGAATGCCCGGTACCGGTATCGCCTGCCTGCAATGCCAATTGTATAGGTTGTATCAGTTTTCAGCCAGAGGAAGAAACCATCATCAGCACACAGGACAGGCTCACTTTTAAACCAACCGCTGAAGAAATTGTGGAATTTACCGTGCCGCACCTGGAATCGGCCCCTTTCCCATTAGTAAGTTTCGGGCAGGGGTGTGAGGGTGAACCTTTGTTAATGTGGGAAACGATCAGGGAAGCGATCATAGAGATACGTAAACATACCTCCAGGGGAAGTATAAACATAAATACCAACGGTAGTAAACCTGATGCTGTACGAGCTTTATGTGAAGCTGGGCTGAACAGTATACGTGTCAGCACCAATTCTGCGAGGGAACATATATATACACCGTATTACCGGCCTAACAATTATGTGTTTGCTGACTTGCTGGAAAGCCTGCGCATTGTCAGAAGTTTTGGAGGATGGACGAGTATCAATTATTTTGTTTTTCCGGGCATGACAGACAGTGTGGAGGAGTATGAAGCATTACGTAAACTGATACGTGATACGGACCTGCAGATGATTCAATGGCGGAATTTTAATATCGATCCTGACTGGTACCTGGGTAAAACCGGAGTTACTGAAACAGGTGAATGCCTGGGCATGAAGCAGATGCTGGAATTAATCCGTGAAGAATTCCCAAATCTCAAATTCGGTTATTTTAATCCATCAATTGAAAGGATAAAAGGGGATTTTGAAATAGACTATGCACACTAATTAATAACTATTTGTATTCTCCAAAAACTTCACGCAGGCTGTCTGAAATTTCACCGAGGGTGCAATAATTTTCCACCGCCGTTACTACCAGGGGCATGAGGTTTTCTTTTCCTTTTGCAGCCAGGCTTAATTGTGATAAGCACGCTTTAACCTTTTCGTTATTTCTCCGGCTACGCAATTCAGTTAGTTTATCAATCTGCTGCAGTTGAATACCGGCATCCACCCGAAAAACAGGTGTCTCACTCATTTCATCAGATACAAATTTATTTACGCCCACGCTCGTTTTATCACCGGATTCAATATCCTTTTGGTATTGATAGGCACTACGCCCGATTTCCTCCTGCATAAAGCCCTGTTCAATGGCATCTACGCTACCCCCTAACGCATCAATTTTGTCCACCAGTTGCCAGGCAAGTTCCTCTACCTCGGCAGTGAGTTTTTCTATAAAATAACTGCCGGCCAGGGGGTCAACGGTATCTGCGATTCCGCTTTCAAATGCTACGATCTGCTGGGTACGCAAGGCGATGGTGGCGGCTTCTTCCGTCGGCAGGCTGAGGGCCTCATCATATCCGTTGGTATGCAGAGACTGGGTACCGCCCAGCACTGCGGCAATAGTCTGAATAGTTACACGGCTGATATTATTCATTGGCTGTTGGGCAGTAAGGGTGCTTCCACCTGTCTGGGTATGAAATCTCAGCATCATGGCTTTTTCATCTGTAGCACCGAGTTTCTTCATAATCACTGCCCACATCTTCCTGGCTGCCCTGAATTTTGCTATTTCTTCGAAAAGGTTGTTATGGGCATTAAAAAAGAATGAAAGCCGCTTTCCAAAAGTATTTATATCCAGGCCTCTTTCAAGGGCTGCCTGCACGTATGCCTTTCCGTTACTTAAGGTAAAAGCAACTTCCTGAACCGCATTGCTGCCTGCTTCCCGGATATGGTATCCGGATATAGAAATGGTATTCCATTTAGGGATCTCCTGGCTGCACCATTCAAAAATATCAGTAATGATACGCATAGAAGCACGCGGCGGATAAATATAGGTGCCGCGTGCGGCATATTCCTTTAAAATGTCATTTTGAATGGTGCCGGTTATTTTAGAAAGGTCTGCTCCCTGTTTTTTGGCCAGGGCTACATAGAAAGCCAATAGAATGAAACCGGTGGCATTTATTGTCATGGAAGTAGACACTTTTTCCAGGTTAATACCTTCGAAAAGTTTTTCCATATCATCGAGGCTGTCGATAGCTACACCTACTTTTCCAACTTCACCATCAGCCAGTGGATGGTCACTGTCGTAACCAATCTGTGTGGGCAGGTCAAAGGCAACACTCAAGCCACTTACACCCTGGTTGAGCAGGTAGTGATATCTTTTATTACTTTCTTCTGCCGTACTGAAACCTGCATATTGGCGCATGGTCCATAACTTACCCCGATACATCGTAGGTTGTACTCCACGTGTAAAGGGAAAAGTGCCCGGTAGTGCAGGCTCGGTACCGGCATCGGCTGCAGAATATAACTCACGGATTTCAATCCCTGAATCAGTAGTAAATTTTCTATCACTCATGTCCTTTTGTTTACATTAATTTCTTGGCTTCAAACTGGATGGCATCCAGCACGATCGAATTTAATTCCGCGTTGGCTGTAGCATTATATTGCAAAATAAGTTTCGCCAGGTCGGCGGCCATGGCAGTATCCGGTAAATTGCCAACCAATTGGTTAAGTATAAATATATTCTGCTCTTTTAGTTTCGTAACTGCGTTCCATATCTCCGGGGTTACATAAATCTGCTGGCTGGCATTGTATTCATATTCCTGCTTTAACCCGGCTACAAGTTGCTGGTGATATATGGCTGCATTCTCCGGGGTTGGTTGTTCACGGTCTACCATATTTCTTAAGCCGGCTCTTTCAGCAAACAATGTTAACCGCTCATAAGCCTGTAACTGCAGTTTGATAGTTTCATTATTGATACCTGCGCGTGCTTTAATGGCATCTTTCATCCGCATAAATTCTGCCAACAGCCATAAAATACCGATAGCAGAGATAAAAGTTACAGCTACCTGTATATCTTCAATATTAATTTCCAATAAGGTCATACGATTTTATTAAGGTTGCAAAAATAACATTACTTAGGGAACAAATTCCTGCTTTCGCAAATGTAGCCGGGTACAGTAAAATTTTTTCTTGGTAACTTTGCTAAAAGATACAAATATGGATACTACTACAGATATACCGGTGATTTTCACCTCTTCAGCCATTGCTGAAATAAAAAGACTGATCAGCGAACCAGGCTTTGATGCTTCAAAAAAATTGCGCGTAGGGGTGAAAGGTGGTGGTTGCAGCGGGATGACCTATATCCTGGATTTTGATTCAACTTTACCAAATGACGTGGAATTTGAACTGGATGGAATTTCCTGTATCATGGATAAATCTCATGCTATTTATGTATCAGGGATGGAAGTGGATTGGCAGGGTGGACTTAATTCCCGTGGATTTACTTATAACAATCCGAATGCCAGCACTACCTGCGGTTGCGGAACCAGTTTTGGTGTGTAAAAAAATCAGTTATAATAAAAAACCCGTCGTTTCCGGCGGGTTTTTTTATGAGTTGTTGTGAAATTATGCTTTTACTGTTTTGGCAGTGGTGGCCCTGGTAGTAACAGGTTTTGCATCTGCCGCTCCCAATGGCTTATTCTTCGCAAAGTCCACTAAAATAGGGGCACCTACAAAAATTGACGAGTAAGTACCTGTAACCACACCTATCAGCATTGCAAAGGCAAACCCACGGGTTACTTCCCCACCAAAGATAAACAGAGCCAGGATTGTAAGGAACACTGTCAACGAGGTCATAACGGTACGGCTTAAAGTATCATTTATAGCCCGGTTAATAATAGTTCCCTTTGGCGCTCCCTTAAGATCGCGGGCATATTCCCTGATCCTGTCAAATACAATAACTGTATCATTCATTGAGAAACCAATTACAGTTAAGATGGCTGCGATAAAGTGCTGGTCAATCTCTAACGGGAATGGAACAATTTCCTTAAAGAAAGAGAAGACAGCCAGGGTAATTAATACGTCATGTAACAAGGTTACAATTGTACCGGCAGAATATCTCCAATCTTTAAATCTTACAAAAATATAAAGGAAAATAGCCAGTAATGCAAACAAAGTAGCTTTTACCGCACCGCGTTTCAAATCATCCGAAATACTTGGCTGTACAGTTGTGGAACTCTGCACATGATTTTTCGCAAAATCACTGTAGGTAGTATTGGCAGGCAAAACTTTTTTCAGTCCATTATACATTCTTACCATTACGGCGCTGTCTGCATTTTCAACACCTTTCAGGTAAGCAGTTGTAATATTAAGGTGCCTGTTGTCGCCTACAGTTTTAATGGTAACGTTGTCACCATCCAATGCGGCTTTCAGGTCATCGCGGATCTGGTCATTTGCAACCGGTTGATTAAAGGCTACGGTATAACTTCTTCCGCCCTTGAATTCCACACCCAGGTGAAAGCCATTAAAGAAAGAGGCTACTCCAAGTACCAACACGATCGCAGAGATTACATAGGTTACCTTCCTGAATTCAATAAATTTAAAATTTGCATTACGGAAGATCCTTTTTGAAACGCCGGTGAAGTAATTAAAGTGACGGTTCTTTTTGGTCCAGTAATCAGTAATCAGCCTGGATACCAGGATACCACAGAACAAAGACAAAAGAATTCCTATGATCTGGGTAGTAGCAAAACCCAATACAGGCCCTAAACCAAAGTAGGCAAGTATGATAGCCGTAAGTAAAGAAGTAACGTGGGCATCCAGAACGGGCGGTAATGAGCGGTGATAACCTTCACTAACAGCCTGCGGGTAAGATTTACCTTTATTCAATTCATCCTTTATACGCTCAAATATAATTACGTTTGTATCCACGGCCAGGCCGATAGTCAGAACTAAACCGGCGATACCCGCGGCAGTCAGGGTAAAACCCATTGCAGCTAAAATGCCGATGGTAAAAAGCAGGTTCAGGATCAGAGCCAGGTTAGCAACCCAACCGGCGGTATTATAATACACAAGCATTAATGCAAAGATGACCATGAAGGCAATGATAAATGCCATTGCACCGCCACGCACTGCTTCCTTTCCTAAGGTGGGGCCAACAATCTGCTCAGCTACAATTTTTGCAGGGGCATCAAGTTTACCGGATTTTAGAATATTGGCAAGATCCTGAGCTTCTTCCACAGTAAAGTTTCCACTGATTTCTGTATCTCCACCTTCGATTTTTCCATTCACACGCGGAGAAGAGTAGACGATGTCATCCAGGGAAATAGCCACATATCTTTTATCGTTTTTCCCAGTAAGATTTGCCCATGTTTTAGAACCCATGGTGGTCATCTGCATCTTGATAGAAGGGCGTCCTTTTTCATCATAACTCTGTGTGGCCTGGTCAACGCTTTCTCCTTCCATAGGAGCTTTGTCGGTACCTGGCATTTTTTCCAGCGCATATAATTCAAAATAGGTCTGCCCTTTCGGATCTTTTTGTTCTACACCGTAAGCCAGTTTTGCATTTGGTGGCAACATAGAAACAAACAGGGGATCTCTTAGGTAACGGTTTAACAAGCCTGTATCTCTTTTAGCTACGTTCCCGATGTATGGGGTTTCGTACAACTGACCAGTTTTCTGGTCAACGGGAAACTGGAGAACTGTACCTAATATACCGGTTGCGTTTGAATCACTAATAGAAGTTGAATCGGCAGATCCTTTTAAATATTTTGCAAGTGTTTTATCAGCAGCAAAAAAGGCATTCTGGAAAGATTCATCTTTTAATAATATCACGCTCCAGAATTGCAGGTTGGCAGAAGACTGTAAAAATTTCCTGACCCTTTCCGGTTCGGTAATTCCTGCCAGCTCCACATTGATAACGCCTTTGTTCTGATCAAGATTTATATTGGGCTGGGCTACGCCAAACTTATCAATACGCTTAACCAGGATTTTATATGTCTGGCTGATGGCACCGTTGGCAATTGTCTTTAATTTAGTTTCAACGGCATCGTCGCTGTCGGTGGCTTTTATGTCTTTATTAGGACCGGCAAAAAGAGTTGATAGTTTTCCGGTTCCGTTCTGCTTTTGATAGGCGTTGGTGAAAAGGCTGATATAATCACTTTCACTGTTGGCTTTTTCAGCTGTAGCGGTGCGCAGTGCTTTTAAAAGGGAGGAGTCCGAAGAGTTATTGCTTAGGGATTTCAGCAAACCTTCCAGGCTCACATCCATGGTTACACTAATACCACCCTGCAGATCAAGCCCAAGGTTCAATTCACTTTCCTTGCATTTTTGGTAAGTGGTTCCCAGGATAGGATAGATGCTTTTATCTTTGGTACTATCCAGGATATACCTGGTTTTTTCCTTGATAAGGGCTTCCCTTTCATCACGTGGTAAACCAGCAGATTGGTTTTTCACCATGCGCGTGGCCTGCGCTTTTACTTTGTTTTCATAACTCCGTACCACCAGCGTGTACGATAATTCCCAAAGTGATATCAATATTAAAGCAATGGTAAAAAACCAAACTAGGCCTTTAAGTCTCATGTCAGTGTTTTATTTACAGTCAATTTTTTAAGAGTGTGCAAAGATAGGAGAAAAAGCTATTGAATAATATTGCTTGTTATTTTTAGAATTTTGACCATTTTGCACCAAATTCCTGCAATGATAATGAAAGGTTTAGCCCGGCTGTTGGCCTTTATTGCATTGGCCATACTTGTATCATGTTCGGTGCCGCGGAAGACCGGCAGCAAAGGTCCATCCGGCAATCCTGTTTCAAAGAATAAGATTAATTCTAATATGAGCGATTCATTTTTATGGCAGATTTTTAAAGATGATCCGGAGGTTTCGTCTGCAGTACTTGCTGATTCAAAAGAACTTAATGTACAGGTGATTTTTTCCCAGGTAAACCGGGACCGTCAAAACAAACCCTCCCTTACAACTTATACATATCATTTAAATGACCGTTATTTTTACCCGGCCTCAACTATCAAATTGCCATTGGCATTACTGGCGCTGGAAAAGGTACGTTCAATAGATTCCGCAATTGATCCTAACACCGCCATGATCACAGAGGCCGGTACAGGAAGGCAAACTGCAGTCTATAATGATCCCAACAGCCGGGAAGGCAAACCAACTGTGGCAGGTTACGTTAAAAAGATATTCCTGGTGAGTGACAACGATGCGGCCAATAGATTATATGAATTCCTCGGCCAGGAATACATTAATTCCCGCTTGCAGGAAAAAGGTTACACAGATGCAGAAGTACGGCACCGGTTATCTATTTCGCTGAGTGATTCAGAAAACAAGCAAACCAATGCCATAAGATTTTATGGTGAGGCAGGCAATCTCCTTTATACTCAGCCAACCCAGGTCAACACCCAGGCATACACGCCAAGGCACAATTTATTGGGAGAAGCCTATTACGCCAATGGCCGGTTAATAAATGAACCTATGGATTTTTCCAATAAAAATAAAATTTCACTTGCTTCTTTACATGATATGATGACAGACCTGGTTTTCCCGGGTATTGGTGGCCGGCAGAAATTCAATCTACACCCGGCAGACCGCGAACTGGTACTTCAATATATGTCGGAATATCCTGCTGAATCTAAAGCGCCTTATTACGACAGCATCACATATTATGATACTTATCAAAAGTTTATTTTATGGGGCAGCGTCAATGAAACGCCACCCGGGCATATCCGGATATTCAACAAATCAGGAATAGCTTACGGGCAACTTACCGACGTGGCCTATATAGTGGATTTTGAAAATAAAATTGAGTTCTTTGTTTCTGCTACAATTTCATGTAACAGTGATAAAGTTTTAAATGATGACCGTTATGATTACACTACAATTGGACAGCCATTCCTGAAAGCACTGGGCCAGCAGCTTTATAACTATGAATTAAAGAGAAAGAAGAAATTTGTACCGGATCTTTCATCCTTCCGGTTCAACTACGATAAATAACTACTTTTGAATTTTAAATGGATATTATCTTACCGGGTTGTATCCTCCTAAAATGACCTTATGGAATTATCATCATTGCTGTCACGTTTTAATGAGCCTGAAACACTTAAAATGGCGAAGTTAGGACGGGAATTAAAAGCTAAGGGACTTGACATTACAGATCTGAGCCTCGGTGAGCCGGATTTTGATACACCGGACCACATCAAGCAGGCAGCCATAAAAGCTATAGGTGAAAATTACAGTCATTATACCCCGGTTTCCGGTTACCTTGACCTGCGTAAAGCCATTTGTGATAAATTCAAAAGGGATAACGGACTAGAATATACGCCGGAGCAGGTAGTTGTATGTACCGGCGCCAAACAATGTATAGCTAACCTGGTTATGGCCACGGTAGAAAATGGTGATGAAGTGGTAATACCAACCCCGTATTGGGTTACATACAGCGAGATAGTTAAACTGGCAGGCGGCACCGTTATACTGGTAGAAACAGGTCTGGAAAGCGGCTATAAAATTACAGCAGCCCAGTTAGAGAAAGCCCTTACACCTAAAACGAAGTTATTCATGTTTTCGTCGCCCTGCAATCCAACCGGGGCGTTATATAGCCGTGAGGAACTGAAAGCCCTGGCTGAAGTTTTCAGGGCTCATCCGCAGGTGTACATCATGAGTGACGAGATATATGAGCATATCAATTATACCGGTAACCATGAAAGCATTGCACATTTTGATTTTATTAAAGAACAGGTGATTGTGATTAATGGCCTTAGTAAAGGATGGGCTATGACGGGCTGGAGGCTGGGGTTTATGGCTGCACCTCTTGAAATTGCCAGGGCTTGCGATAAAATACAAGGGCAGTTCACCAGCGGCACCAATGCGATTACACAGCGTGCGGCCATAGAAGCGCTGAATGGTACCATGGAGCCTACGCGTAATATGGTAAGTGAATTCAGGAAGCGCCGTGACAGGGTAATGAGCCTGTTGGCAAAAATCCCCGGGATTGTATTCAATGAACCACCCGCTGCCTTTTATGTTTTCCCCCAGGTGGATGCGTATTTCAACAAGAAAACTCCTGCAGGTAAAATCATTCAAAACGCGGATGATTTGTGCATGTACCTGCTGAATGAAGCCCACGTGTCAGTAGTTACAGGAAAGGCCTTTGGCGC